>CALMTS010000413.1 GCA_937872685.1 uncultured Desulfomicrobium sp. | reverse complement strand
GAGATCTTTCTGCTTCGCAGATGCTTGATCAACGGGTCGAAGCCCGTGTCCTTAGAGATGATGTGGAAGTATGCCGTCGGATCTTGTGCGGCCAGCTGGCCGACATAGAAGGCGATATGAAAATCAAGGGCGTTGGACCCGTTGCCGGATATCTTCACGTACTCGGCGCGGGTCCCCATTTTCTGCACGGCCGCTACGAGATCGTAGGCAAGTTTGTTCTGGCTGGCACCGACGAAGAGCAGAACCTTGAAATGCTCGGCGTCGAGGTCGTTCAGGGCTTTCAAGTGGACGTTTTCGTAGTCGATGAGGATGAAGTTGGTGCGCAAAGCGTTCTCCCTTGTTGGCACTGTAGCTTCGGTGAACCGCAACGGATGGGAAAGGATGTTTCGGCATACGCCATGGCGAATAAAACGGAAGGAATATAGCCTGGTTGGACTGTATGACACAAGATTTTGTTTTTGGAGGGTGGGGCCTTGGATCGAGGAAAATCAAGGGAATAATTTATTCTGTCCTCATGTGCCCCATAGGCCTTTTCTCTTGGTCGTAGAGACTCAGTCGGACAAGGATTCCCAAAGCGGAATCGTCAATAAACTATGAGCTTTTTCATGGAGTATACGCCTCGGATCCCGCCCACAGGCGTGAACCGCCTCGTCGCCTTTGATTTGAGAAGATGTCGGACCTCTTGGAAAGCTTTTCCCACGAATTCCTTCGAGCCGATGATGCCTGAATCCGTGAAATAGCGGCATCGCTGAGCGAACAACTTGGTGCGGGACAGTTCAAAATTCTTGGCTTTTTCTTTTTTAACTACCGATGGGTCCAAGGGTTTTCCTTTGCCTGTATCCAACGCTCCGGTTTCATAAACAAATCTGCGATAGAGGCGCATGGTGTCCGCTGTCTTGCCGTCGCTCCATTCAGGAAGGCCCAGGTCCAGACTGATCAGTTTGTCCTTGTTGCCGGTCTGGACCATGTATCCAAGCCCACTCCAGCGGTAATCCTCCGGTCTCTTGACGATGCCCGCCCGGACCGGGTTGAGGTCAATGTAGGCCAGCAGATTGATCAGAGTCCGTCCTTCCTCCACGATGACGCTCTTGTAGCGGTCTCCCCAGAAATACCCTTTCCTGTCATGCTTCTTGTTGAAATACCTGCCGAAACTTTGCTTGAAGCTGCGCATGAACTCGGAGAGCGAGCATAGGCGTTTGCGTCCCGCTTCAATATCCTGGGCCGAAATAAACGTTCCTTCGCCCCCGTAAGATTCAAGTCGTTCACGAACCTGCGCCTCGTCGACAGATGATTCAGGATGCACGCGCAACGCCAGATGAACGTGGTTGCCCATCATGCAATACCCGAGAATATCGACAAAAAAGAGCTTCGATAACTTGTGGAG
>CALMTS010000412.1 GCA_937872685.1 uncultured Desulfomicrobium sp. | reverse complement strand
CCCCAACCCCTTTCTGGACCAGCAGATCGGCTATCAGCCGGTCGGCGCCCCGGACACGGGGCACGAGCGCTTCACGGAAGACGGCCTCACGCCCGCGCCCCTGACCATCTGGCATGCCCGCAGCCAGGACAAGCCCGTGAGCAAGGGCGCGCTCCTGCCGCTCGCCTGCCGGGCCGTATCCTCGGAAATCAGCCGCCTGCTGCGCGGGGCCTCGCAGGGGAGCATCCGCATCGGCGGCGACGCGCTCCTGCCCGGCCACATCGCCGTCCTGGTCGAAACCCACGCCCAGGGCGAGGCCGTGCATGCGGCCCTCGGCCGTCTGGCCATCCCCAGCGTGGTGACGCACACATCCTCGGTCTTCGAGAGCTCCGAAGCGGCGGAGCTCCTGTCCCTGCTGCGCGGCATGGCCGAGTGCCAGCGCCCCGGAGCCCTCCGCACGGCCCTGGCCACGTCCTTGATCGGCCTGACGGCCCCCGAATTGCTCGCCCTGGACGAGGATGGGGAAAAACTCGACGGCTGGTTCGAACGCCTGCTCGCCTGCCGCGAACTCTGGGACCGCCGGGGCGTCATGGCCGCCGTACGCCGGCTCTTTACCGACCTGTCCGTGCGTGAGCGCCTCGTCTCCCTGCCGGACGGCGAGCGGCGCATGACCAACGTCCTGCACTGTCTGGAGTTGCTCCACGCCCGGGAGCGCGAATCAGGAGCGTCCATGCACGCCCTGCTGACCTGGTTCGGGCGGCGGCTGCGCAACGCCGGCGGCGAAGAGGTGCAGCTGCGCCTGGACACGGACCGCGACGCGGTCCAGATCGTGACCATCCACAAGAGCAAGGGGCTGCAGTACCCGGTGGTCTTCTGCCCCTTCATCTACGGCCAGGCCAAGGTTCCCGGGGACCGAGCCCTGGTCCATGACGGGGGGCTGCTGCTGGACCTGGGCTCGGATGACCTCCCGGTGCGCAGAGACCTGGCCGGGGCCCAGGCCCAGGCCGAACGCGTGCGGCTCGTCTATGTGGCCCTGACCCGAGCGGCGAGCCGCTGCTACGCCGTGTGGGGGCGCATCAACGAGGCGGAGACGTCGGGCGCGGCCTGGCTCTTCCATGGCCATCGGGCCGACGGGACCGGCAGGCTGAACTGGGGAGCCGTGGCCGAGGACATGGTTGCCGCTGACCTGCAGGCGCTGGCCTGCGAGCATGTCGAGATCGCGGATCTGCCCGATGCCGAACCCGAACCGGGGCCGCCGCAGTTCACCCACGTCCCCGACCTCAACTGCCGCTCCTGGCACAGGAGTCTTGGCCCCGGCTACGGCCTGGCCAGTTTCACCGGCCTGACGCGGGGAGCCGAACACGGCATGAGGCCTGGTCTTGACGAGGATGACGCCCCCGGTCAGGCCGACGACGCCTGGTCCATGGCCGGTTTCCCGCGCGGGGCCACGGCCGGGTCGTGCCTGCACGAGATCTTCGAGCGCATCGATTTTACCGACCCGCAAACCATCCCCGGCGCCGTGGCCCAGGCGCTGGCCGCCTACGGGTTCGACCCGGCCTGGGAGAAGACGGTCCGCGACATGGTCCAGGGGACCCTGGGCGCCGATCTGGGCGGATTCCGCCTGGAAGGGATCGGAACTGCCGACCGGCTGGTCGAGTTGGAATTCCTCTTCCCCCTGCGTCCCGTGACCCGCGAGGCCCTGGCCGCCGTGTACCGCGAAGCGGCGGCGCTGCTGCCGCCGGAACTGCCCGAGCGCATGGAGGGCCTGCGCTTCGAGCCACGCCGGGGCTTCATGACCGGGTTCATGGATCTGGTCGTCAGGCACGAAGGAAAATTCTACCTCCTCGACTGGAAATCCAACTGGCTCGGCCCCACGCCCGGCCACTACACGCCCGAGGCCCTGCATGCGGCCATGGCCGGCAGTCACTACTTCCTGCAGTACCACCTCTACTGCGTGGCCCTGAACCGCCACCTGGCCCTGCGCCTGCCCGGCTACGACTACGAACGACACTTCGGCGGGGTGCGGTACGTCTTCCTGCGCGGCACGGACCCGGACCGCCCGGGCCAGGGCGTGCATGCGGACCGCCCCGACCCGCGCTTCCTGCGCGCCCTGGACGAAGCCCTCATCAACACGGAGAACGCCTGATGTTCGCCAGCACGTCCATCCTGCCGCGACTGTCCGCCTCGGGCCTGTTCAACGCGGCCGACGTATATCAGGCCAGATTCGCGGCCTCCCTGGCCGCGCCGGGCCAAGACGACCTGATCGCGGGCCTGGCCGCGCTCCTGTCCCTGGCCGTGCGCGAAGGGCATGTCTGCCTGCACCTGGACGACACCATGGCCCATGAGAGGCTTGAGACACTGGCTCTGGACGCAGCTGTCGACCTGACGGAAACGGGGGTTGTCGGTGGCCCGGATTCCGGCGCGCCCATGATCCTCAACGGCCGGCGCCTGTATTTCTCCCGCTTCTTCCGGAACGAGCGATCCCTGGCCGAAGCCTTCCTGCGCCTGGCCGAGGCGCCGCCCCGCGCGATCCCCGAAGATCTTCTGCCAGACATCTTCCTGCGCAGGGATGCCCCGGACTGGCAGGACGTGGCCTGTTTCGCGGCGCTACGCAGCCGTTTCTGCGTCATCTCCGGAGGACCGGGCACGGGCAAGACCACGACTGTGGCCCGCATCCTGACACTGGCGGCCCGCATGCATGCCGGAGAGGATTTTACCATCCGCCTGGCCGCGCCCACGGGCAAGGCGGCTTCGCGCATGACCGAAGCCCTGACCCAGGCCTTTCCGAACGGCGCTCTGCCCTCCAACCTGAACGCCTGCCTGACCCAAGGCGCCCAGACCGTGCACCGCCTGCTGGGCTCGGACGAGCGCGGGTTCAGGCACCACAGGGACAACCCTCTGGCTGCGGACATGCTGGTGGTGGACGAGGCATCCATGCTGGACCTGGAACTGACGGCGCGCCTGCTGGACGCCCTGCCGGAGCACGCCGCCCTCGTTCTGCTGGGCGACCGCAACCAGCTGGCCTCGGTGGAGGCAGGTGCCGTACTCGCAAACCTCTGCCAGGAAGACGTGGTCAACTCCTTCTCGCCCGGCTTTGCTGCGGACGCGGGGGTGCCCTGGCTGCCTGAGATGGAGGTTGCGACGCCCCTCACGGACCATGTGGTGGAACTGCGCACGAGCTACCGCTTTCACGGGGACAGCGGAATCGCGACCCTGGCCGCCTTCATCCGCGATGGGGATGCCGACCGGGCGGCGGCGCTTCTGGAACTGGAACACGACGATCTGGTGATAAAAGCTCACCCCGGTCCGACGGCCCTGGCCGCGAACCTGAAGCCGCTTCTGCGCGAATCGTTCGGAAAACTGGGGAAGGAATCGGACCCGGGACGGGCCTTCGAAGCCCTGGGAACTCTGAGGCTCCTGTCGCCGATCCGGCAGGGACCGCGCGGTACCGAGGCCCTGAATCGGCTAGCGCAGGAAACACTGGGCCAGGCCGGCGAGGTCTGGTACGCGGGTCGCCCGGTGATGATCCTGGAAAACGATTACAATCTGGGGCTCTTCAACGGCGACGTAGGCATCGCCCTGCCCGCAGGCCGGGAACTGCGAGTCTTCTTCCCGGGACCTGAAGGCTTTGTCTCGTTCACGCCCGCACGGCTGCCGCGCTTCGAGACCTGCTACGCCATGACCGTGCACAAGAGCCAGGGCTCGGAATTCGGACACACCGTTCTGGTCCTTCCCGAAGAACCCTGCCAGGTCCTGGGCCGGGAGCTCCTGTACACGGCTCTGACGCGGGCGAGGCAGCGTTTCACCCTGGTCGGGACGGCGAAACAGCTTCGCGAAGCCGTCCAGCGCCCGGCCAGACGCGACTCGGGCCTGGGCGAGGCCCTCGCGGGTCAGGACGCGGTCAGTACCTCGTCATAGACGCCATACAATCGCTCCAGATAACGCTCGTTGGTGTACTCCGGGACGATCCGACGGCCCTTTTCCACAAGCTCCCAGTACCCGAAGTGTGTTCGCTACTCATATCCCATTTTCGACATTAATGAGGCAGATTCCTTCCAAAATTTATCTAA
>CALMTS010000411.1 GCA_937872685.1 uncultured Desulfomicrobium sp. | reverse complement strand
CTACGAGAACTACGTGCAGGCCCAGGGCGAGGTCGCCAAGGCCTACGAGGACCAGACGCGGTGGACGCGCATGTCCATCCTGAACACGGCCAGCATGGGCAAGTTCTCCAGCGACCGCGCCATCCTCGAATATGCCCGCGACATCTGGAAGGTGTCGCCCCTGTCCTAGGGTGAGCCGGGGGATCGCCGCGCGGGGAACACCCGCGCGGCGCCTTCGATGCGGCGGTCCACCCCCCGCGCCTTCAACGCGGGCGCGGCCGCTTCGATCCTTCCCGCCTCACTCCTTCCCGCCGACCTCCAGGATGGCCGTGGCCCACGCGCCCGCCTCGATGTGCAGCCGCCGCGCCGCGTCCGGGTCCAGGCTGAGTTCCTGCATGGCCCTGTCCTGCGCGGCCTTGTCGCTGTCCTCGAAGGCGGCCATGAGGTACAGCAGGGGCGCGTATTCCGTGGGGCCCGTGTCGGCCAGGGCCTTCTTCTGGGCCTCGGTCAGGGGCAGGCAGGCCAGGGCCTCGGCCATGGGCACGCCCAGGATGGCGTCCAGCAGCGAGAACATGCCGATCAGGAACATCTCGTCGGGCCTGAAATCCCAATAGTCGTTTTTCGCCACCAGCCGCTCCAGAAATCGCCCCCGCCACAGGGACAGGTGCAGGAGCTCGCCCTGGAGCTCGCCCTGGGTCATGTCGGCCAGAAGCACCGCGCGCAGCCAGTTGCGCACGTTGATCCAGCCCAGGAGGGTGATGGCCTGCCGGATGGAGTCGATCTTGCGCATGAAGCCGAAGGCGGGCGAGTTGAGGTAGGTCAGCAGGCGGTAGCTCAGGGTCACGTCGGACTGGATGGTCCGGGCCAGGGCGTCCAGGTCCGGGTCGTCGCCCTCGATGACGCGCAAAAGCTGCAGGCGCGAGTTCTGGTGGGAGGAGAGCTTGCGGCCGGGAATGATCTCGGCGGTCTTGAAGAAGCGGCCCTGGAACAGGGTTATGCCCAGGGTCAGGAGGTTCTCCAGCTCGCAGCGCGTGGCCACCCCGCGGACCAGGCAGACCTTGGCCGTCCCGCCGGCGGCAGGGTCCGCGCAGCGGACCAGAACGTCCAGGAGGATCGGGTCCGCGGCCATCTCCGGCGCGGCCAAGCAGAGCATCGACGCCACGTCCAGGGCCGGCGCCGAGGGCGTGACCCGCTGGTTCCATTCCAGGGCCACGGTATGCCCTTCGGAGGCCATCAGCTGCAGGGCCGGGAGCAGGGCCGGGTCCTGCTGGCAGGCCGGGGTGACGAGGATGACGGAGCAGTGCGGCGGAAGGGCGCGGGGGACGAGGTGCGCCAGTTGTTCCGCGCTGTAGGCCAGGAGCATCTTCTTGTTGCGGGCCAGGATGGTCTTGAGCCCGACGTAGTCCCCGGAGATGACCGCCGACCCGACATCGATATCGCCCTGGCCCGGGGCCGTGCCCGAGGTGGCCTGGATTTCGTAGCCCCACACGGATTTCGCGGCGGAGAAGACGGGGTTGCGGGACAGCAGGAGCAGGTTTTCGGCGCTTGTGGCTGGCATGGGCGGCCTCCGTGTTGCGGGGTGGGATGTGCCTGATTTTGAAAAAGACGGTGCACATTTATGAAGTTTTTGGCAAGGCGCGTCCGCCCTGTTGACAGAAATGTCCAGGCTCGCGGCGGACCTTCCGCGCAGGCGGCGAGCGCATTTCCGCCCGGACGCGATTTCCCGGGGCGGCGGGGGGCACAAACTTGTGGATCGTCTTTTCCAGTGATTTGCAAAATTGTAATTTTATTCCCGCCTGTTTCGGAAATGTCGGGATTGCATATTTCAAAAATGTAATCTATTTAGAGTCGGGTTTGGCGGCGATCATGTATTTCAGGTGGTTACCATTATGGCACTTGAATTGCTAAATGTGTTGCGATCGTTGCCACGGCACCACGTAACATTTGCATACATTAACTTGTCCTGGAGGATATCATGAACGGATTATCGGCCCGTCGGGACGCCATCAAGGCCATCACCGACTACAAACCCATGCATGCCCCCCTGAATTTCAGCGAAACCTCTCCGACCCAGGTTTTCGGCAGCAACGTCTTCAATGACAGCGTCATGCGCGAACGCCTGCCCAAGAACGTCTACAAGTCCCTGAAGAAGACCATCGAACTGGGGGAAAAGCTGGATGCGTCCGTGGCCGATGTCGTCGCCAACGCCATGAAGGACTGGGCCATCGAGAAGGGCGCCACCCATTTCACGCACGTGTTCTATCCCCTGACCGGCCTGACCGCCGAGAAGCATGATTCCTTCCTGACCCCCGACGGAAAGGGCGGGGCCGTGGCCGAGTTCAGCGGCAAGATGCTCATCCAGGGCGAACCCGACGCCTCCAGCTTCCCCTCCGGCGGCCTGCGCGCCACCTTCGAAGCCCGTGGCTACACCGCCTGGGACGTGACCAGCCCGGCCTTCATCCTCGAGAACCCCAACGGCACCTTCCTGTGCATCCCCACGGCCTTCGTGTCCTGGACCGGCGAGGCCCTGGACAAGAAGACCCCGCTGCTGCGCTCCATGCAGGCCCTGAACAAGCAGGCCAAGCGCGTCCTGAAACTCTTCGGCGTTGAGTCCAAGCTGCCCATCACCAGCTACGCCGGCCCCGAGCAGGAATATTTCCTCATTGACCGCAACTTCGTCTTCGCCCGTCCCGACATCCTCATCGCCGGCCGCAGCCTGTTCGGCGCCAAGCCGCCCAAGGGTCAGGAGTTCGAGGACCAGTACTTCGGCGTCGTGCCCCGCCGCGTGCTGTCCTTCATGATGGAAGTGGACCGCGAGCTGTTCAAGCTGGGCGTCCCGGTCAAGACCCGCCACAACGAAGTGGCCCCCAGCCAGTTCGAAATCGCGCCCATCTACGAGCAGGGCAACCTGGCCACGGACCACAACCAGCTGGTCATGACCGTCCTGCGCAGCGTGGCCAAGCGCTACGGCATGGTCTGCCTGCTGCACGAAAAGCCCTTCGCCGGCATCAACGGCTCGGGCAAGCACCTGAACTACTCCATCGGCAACGACGAAGTCGGCTGCCTGTTCGATCCCGGCGACACGCCTCATGACAACGCCCAGTTCCTGGTCTTCTGCGCCGCCGCCATCCGCGCCGTGCACAAGTACGGCCCGCTGCTGCGCGCCACCGTCGCCAGCGCCTCCAACGACCACCGTCTGGGCGCCAACGAGGCCCCGCCGGCCATCATGTCCGTGTACCTCGGCGACCAGCTGACCGACGTCTTCGAGCAGTTCAAGAAGGGCGAGGTCAAGGGCTCCAAGCAGAAGGGCGTCATGCACATCGGCGTCGACACGCTGCCCCCGCTGCCCATGGATCCGGGCGACCGCAACCGCACCAGCCCCTTCGCCTTCACCGGCAACCGCTTCGAATTCCGCGCCGTGGGTTCCTCCATGTCCATCGCCGGCTCCCAGGTGGCCCTGAACGCCATGATGGCCGAGTCCCTGGACTACATCGCCACGGAACTGGAAAAGGCCACCGGCGGCAAGAAGGCCAAGCTCAACGCCGCCGTGCAGGAACTGCTGCAGAAGATCATGGTCGAGCACGAAGCCGTCATCTTCAACGGCGACGGGTATTCCGAAGAATGGCACAAGGAAGCCGAGAAGCGCGGCCTGGCCAACCTGAAGGCCACCCCCGACGCGCTGCCCATGCTGTCCGCGCCCGAGACCATCGAGCTGTTCACCAAGTACGGCGTCCTGACCGAAGCCGAGCTGAAGTCCCGCCAGGAAATCTACCTGGAGATGTACTGCAAGACCATCGAGACCGAAGCCAACCTGATGCTGCGCATGGCCAAGACCGTCATCTTCCCGGCCTCCTTCCGCTACCAGAGCGAGCTGGCCACGGCCTGCGCCAACCTGAAGGCCATCGGTAAGGAATTCGGCACCACGACCCTCGATCAGCTGACCACCAACCTGCGCGCCATGCAGAAGGTCACCTACGAGCTCGAAGCGCTGCTCGAAGCCGACAAGGGCGCGTCCACCCTGGACCACGCCAACTACTTCTACAAGACGATCCTCCCGGCCATGGGCGAAGTGCGCAAGCACGCCGACCTGCTGGAAACCCTGGTCGCCGACGACCTGTGGACCCTGCCCAGCTACCAGGAGATGCTCTTCATCCGCTAACCTTTTTCCGCCGAACCGGCCTGTCGAAGCGCATCCTCCCCTCGCCAGGTTCTTGCCAGAAACCGGCCGGTTCCGGAAAATCCTCCAAGGCCGCCCCGTGCACGGGGCGGCCTTTCTTGCGCCAGGCCCCGCCCCCGCGTTGACGGCGCGCACGGCTGTGTCTAGATATCCGGAAGCACTTCCCCCTTTTCGAACGAGCGAAGACGCATGGAAATTTTTCGCAAGTGGCTGCACACGGTCTTCTCGGACACGCAGCTGGTCATCCTCCTGCTGGTGATCGGCATCAGCGCGGCCATCATCCTGTCCGTGGGCAACCTCCTGGCCCCGGTCATCGCCAGCGTGGTCATCGCCTTCCTGCTGGAAGGTGTGGTGCGCTTTCTGGTGCGCTTCCGCTGGCCGCGACTGCTGGCAGTTGGCCTCGTCTTCGGGCTCTTCATGCTCTTCCTGGCCGTGCTGCTTCTGGCCCTCATCCCGCTGCTGGCCTCGCAGATCACGGACCTCATCGCCAACATCCCGGCCATCATCGCCCAGGGGCAGGCCGTGATGGAGACCCTGTCCCGCAAGTACCCCTTTTTCACGGACACGCAGCTGCAGGCCATCGTCGATTCCCTCACCGTCCAGTTTTCCCAGATCGGGCAGAAGGTTCTGGCCTTTTCCCTGTCCTCGGTGCGTTCGGTCTTCTCCTTCGTGGTGTACCTCGTGCTCATGCCCATCCTGGTGTTCTTCTTCCTCAAGGACAAACGGGAGATCATGGACTGGCTGAGCGGCTTCCTGCCCCCGGACCACACCCTGGCCAGCAGGGTCTGGGCCGACGTGAAGACCCAGGCCGGCAACTACGTGCGCGGCAGGATCTGGGAGGTGCTCATCGTCTGGGCCGCCACCTACGCCTGCTTCCTGCTGTTCGGCCTGGAGTACGCCATGCTCCTGAGCGTGCTGGTGGGGCTGTCCGTCATCATCCCCTATATCGGGGCCGTGGTGGTGACCGTGCCCGTGCTCATCATCGCCTTCATCCAGTGGGGCGCCACGGCGCAGTTCGCCTGGGCCATGATCGCCTACCTCATCGTCCAGCTCCTGGACGCCAACCTTCTGGTCCCCCTGCTCCTGTCCGAGGCCGTGAACCTGCACCCCGTGGCCTCCATCACGGCCATCCTGGTCTTCGGCGGCATCTGGGGCGTGTGGGGGGTGTTTTTCGCCATCCCCCTGGCCACACTGGTGCAGTCGGTGCTGGAGGCCTGGAGGTCCCAGCGGCTGGGTGTTTTGGGGAAATAGGTTTTATAGGTCCTATGGGACCTATGGAAAGAAAAGTATCAACAAGGAAACCACATGAAATACAATGTCTACGGACTCGGCAACGCCCTGGTTGACATGGAATTTGAAGTTCCTGACGCCTTTCTTGAAACCATGGGCGTGGAAAAGGGCTTCATGACCCTGGTGGACGAGGAGCGGCAGTTCGAGCTGCTCGAATACCTGCGCGGCGAGCACAGCGTGCGGTCGGGCGGCGGCTCGGCGGCCAACACGGTGGTGGCCAACGCGCTGTTCGGCGGCTCGTCCTTCTACACCTGCCTGGTCAGCAACGACGAGATGGGCGACTTCTACACCCAGGAGCTGGCCCGGGCCGGCGTGGACACCAACCTGGCCGACCGGCGCGCCGAGGGCGTGACGGGCAAGTGCCTGGTCATGATCACCCCCGACGCCGAGCGGACCATGAACACGTTCCTGGGCATCTCCGAGTCCCTGTCCGCGGCCGAAGTCCGGCCCGACGCCCTGCGCGACTCGGAGTTCGTCTATTCCGAGGGCTACCTGGTCACCTCGCCCTCGGCGCGGCCGGCCGTGGTGGAGGCCATGCAGTTGGCGCGCGAGGCCGGGGTCAAGACGTCCATGAGCTTCTCGGACCCGTCCATGGTCAAGTATTTCCGGCTGGGCCTGGAGGAGATCATCGGCGCTGGCGTGGACCTTCTGTTCTGCAACCGCGAGGAGGCCCTGCTGTGGGGCGAGTGCCGCACCCTGGCCAAGGCCGTGGACCGCTTGAGCCGCATCGCCCGGACTTTCGTGGTCACCCTGGGAGGGGAGGGCGCGCTGGTCTATGACGGCCACGAGATGCACGAGATCGACCCGTACCCGGTCACGCCCGTGGACACCAACGGCGCGGGCGACATGTTCGCCGGAGCCTTCCTGCACGGCATCACGCACGGCATGAGTTACGCGGAAGCGGGCCGCTTCGCGAGCCTGGCGGCCTCCAGGGTCGTCACGGTCTTCGGCCCGCGCCTGAAGCCGGAGGAGTACGCGCAAATTCTGGCCGACTTCCGCGGAGACCGTTGAAAATGGTTCGTCCGCCTGAAGCGTGCATGCATCATCAGTCGTCTCCTGGGAGGCGCTGAAATACATCTTCATTCGGATCGTTGCAATGGTCAGATAAAGACATGGATTGCTTCGTCGAAGACTCCTCGCAATGACGGATTGGCTTATACGTCATTGCGAGCGAAGCGTGGCAATCCATCTTCATGCCGAATTACTACGATGTAATGAAGAAGACATGAATTTCGCATGGAGCCCGACACGATCACATTGAAGATTTTTCGGTAAATTCAGGCTTTCATGGGAAGCCTGAAACTCGTGTGATGACGGTTATGAAAATAATCTCCACGTCATTGTGCCGCAAAGGCTCATGGAGACGGCTACACTTCACCCTCCGAAATCGGCTTGCGCCTTGCCACAATGATTTTTGAACGGTCTCCGGGGGTGAAGGGCGGAAGGCTGGCGGCGATAGAAGCATTCCCCGGGCCTGCGGCAGAGGAGGGCACTCGTTG
>CALMTS010000410.1 GCA_937872685.1 uncultured Desulfomicrobium sp. | reverse complement strand
CCATCTGTTGTTTCCCGCCCGCACTTGACGTAGCGTCGCGCGGCGCCCGGGTCGGCCGGGGCGATTGTCGTGGATTCATGAGAACACCCCGGCCGCATGGCGGGGTCAAACATCGGCCTGTCGCCCCGGACAGGCGGAAATCAAGGACGGCGGGCATGACGCCGACTTCCACACTGGTTCCCTGGCTGCTGGTCCTTCTTGCAGGTTCCCTGTGGGGTTCCGGCGCCCTTGTCGTGGCGCATCTGCTTGCGCATACCGGGCTGAATTCCCTCGAAATCGCGCTGGCCCGCTTCCTCATCGGCCTTCCCGCCCTGGCCTGGCCCCTCTTGCGCTCCGGACGCCTTTTCGCGAGGCGCGGCAACATCTGGGTCCTTCTGGTCGGCGTGGCCATGGCCATCAACGTCACCTGCTGGTTCGAGGCCATCAACCGGGTCGGGGCCGCCATCGCCACCGTCATCGCCCTGTGCCTGGCCCCTGTCATCGTCGGTATCATCTCTGTCCTGGCGGGGATCGAACGCGTCTCCTACCGGCTTGTTTCCGCAGTTCTCCTGGCTGTGGGGGGAACGGCTCTTATCGTCCTGGGCGGCGCGGCGTCGGGGCCGGCGCAGACTTCCCTGGCCGGTGTGGGCTTTGCCATGCTCTCCGCGCTCATGTATTCCCTCCTCAGCCTGGGTACCCACCGTGCGGTCAGCAGGGGCGACCATTCCTCCGTGGCTTTCGACTGCAATTTCGTCGCGGCCCTGACCATGATGGTCATGATGGCCGTCATCGGCCGGACGGGAAGCCCCGCGCACGGGGCGAACGCATGGCTCCTTCTGGACGCGCAGGATATTCTCTGGTTGACGTACATGGGGCTCGGCACCGCGTCCCTGGCATTCTGGGCGTTTGCCACCGGCGCAAGGCGGCTCTCCCCCACCCGGGTCACCGTCGCCACCCTCATCGAACCCCTGATCGCAGCCGTGCTCGGCGTGATCGTCCTGGGCGAAACGCTGCACGCGCCGCAGATTGCCGGAGCAATCGGCCTGTTCGGCGCGATTCTGCTCCTGGCGCGAGACAAGTAGAGCACCGGGCGTTCTTGCTTGCGGAGACCATGCCGGGCCGCCCGATCGTGTTCCGTCACGGATTGGCCGCTGCACGACACGCACGAAGGCCTCACGTGCCGGACTATGGCCTTCACGACATGCTTTGGCGGTTGCACAGTCCCGGCAAATCATCCAGAATCCGGGACTTCCCCGCCCTTCGGGGAGAACGGAACCAGGAGGTCCCGCCATGGTCAAACACAAGGTCGCTGTCGTAACGGGCGGAGCGCAGGGCATCGGCAAGGCCATATGCGATGCCTTCGTCCGCCAGGGCGTTGCCGTTTGCCGCATCGATGTGCAGGAGAACGACTATTTCGTCGGAGACATCGCCGATGAACGGACGCTGCGGGCATTCGCGGCCAAGGTCATCTCCGAGCACGGCGCCATCGACTATCTCGTCAACAATGCCTGCCTCTCCCGGGGCGGCCTCAGGACCTGCTCCTTTGACGATTTCAATTACGTGCTGCGGGTCGGGGTCACCGCGCCGTTCCTTCTGACCCAACTGTTTCTGGACCACTTCGCCGCGTCGGCAAGCATCGTGAACATCTCCTCCACCCGCCACCTGATGAGCCAGGCCGACACCGAAAGCTACACGGCAGCCAAAGGCGGCATCACCGCCCTGACCCATGCGATGGCGATCACTCTGGCCGGCAAGGCGCGGGTCAATTCCATTTCGCCGGGCTGGATCGACACGACCGGCTCCCGGTTCTCTGGCCCGGATGCAGACCAGCACCCCGTCGGCCGGGTGGGCGTCCCGGCGGACATCGTCCATGCCGTCATGTTTTTGTGCGATGAAAAAAGCAGTTTCATCACAGGTCAGAACATTACCGTAGACGGCGGAATGACGAAGCTGATGGTCTATCACAACGATTGCGGATGGACGTATCGGG
>CALMTS010000409.1 GCA_937872685.1 uncultured Desulfomicrobium sp. | reverse complement strand
CGTCCCCGGATTTCCCGGCCGTCCGGGCCGACGACGATCATGGGACTGCCCGTGTCGTCCAGAATGGCGCCCAGCGGGCCGGGTCCGGCCCGGCGCAGCACGGCCTCGGCGGCATCCAGCTCGAATTGCGCCCCTGGCCCACCATGGAACCCGCCGCCCGCCACGTCGGCCAGCCGGTACAGGCGCACGGCGCTGAACGTGACAAGGCCCGCGAGAACCAGCGTGGCCCAGGTGGCCAGAAAACATTTCCAGAACAGCCTGCCCACGCCCCTACTCCTGCACGAGTTGATAGCCCCGCCCGCGCAGGGTCTGGATACGGTGGCGCCCGTCCCGTCCGGGTCCCAGTTTGTGGCGGATGCTCGAGAGGTGCACGTCCAGGCTCCGGTCGAAGCGCTCCAGCGGCCGCCCCAGGCCTTCCTCGCTGAGGGTTTCCCGGCTGACGGTCCGGCCCGCGTTGCGCACCAGGGTCTCGAGGATGGAGAATTCCGCTCCGGTCAGGTTCAGGACGTTGCCGCGCAGTTCGGCTACGCGTCTGGCCGGCCAGAGGCGCAGGTCGCCACAGAAGAGCGCAGGCTGCGTCGCATCGGGCGGCATGCCCGTGCGGCGCAGGATGGCCCGGATGCGGGCGACGAGTTCGCGCGGGGTGCAGGGCTTTGGCACGTAATCGTCCGCGCCCAGTTCCAGGCCCAGGATGCGGTCGGCATCGTCGCCCATGGCCGTGAGCATGAGTACGGGCGTCATGCTTCGGGCCCGGATGCGGCGCAACGCTTCCGTGCCCGACATGCCGGGCATCATGACGTCCAGGATGACAAGGTCGAAGCCGCCTCCCAGGGCCATGAGGACGCCTGCCTCGCCGTTGTGGGCCGCCTGCAGGGCGAGGCCTTCCAGGGCGCAGTATTCCTGCAGCAGGGAACACAGCTCGCGGTCGTCGTCGATCATGAGGATACTTTGGGCGGGGCAGGTCATGGGGTGGCGTGTCATGGACCTGTTATGCGCAAAAACGCCTCCGGTTGCACGCATCGCGGCAACGGAGGCCTGTAAAGAAGTGTAAAGCCGGTCTGTCCGCGCGTCGCATGGTCAATAGATCTTGCGCCGGGAGAAGCTCGACCCCAAAACCGAGAACGTGTTCTCGACGATGAAGAGGGCGTGCGGGTCGTGGGTGAAGGTGATCTCTTCGAGTTTCTTGAGCTGGATGTTGTTGACCACGGTCATGAGCACGTTCTTTTCGCGCTTGCTGAAGGCGCCCATGCCGCGCAGGAAGGTGGCGCTCTGTTTCATGGAGTCGAGGATGGCCTGGGCGATGGAATCAGAATGGTCGGAGATGATGAAGACCACTTTGCGCTGGGAGAAGAGGGCCAGGGTGTGTTCGACGATGACCGAGGAGATGAAGACCATGATCAGGGACACGATGACCAGGTCGAGGGGCATGGTGGTCAGGCAGAAGAGGTAGAGGCCCGCGTTGAAGGCGAAATAGACCTTGCCCACGCCGATGTTGAAGTTCTGGAAGAGCCAGACCGCGATGATGTCGAGCCCCCCGCCCGAGCCCAGGGAGCGCAGGATGAGCCCCCCGCCCAGGCCGCTCATCACCCCGCAGGCCACGGCGGCATAGAGCTGCTCGTGGATGTCCAGCCTGGCGTGGATGAGCTCGAAGGACACGGATGTGACGATCATGGCGTAAAGGCTGTAGAGCACGAAGCGCGGACTCAGCTTGACCCAGCCCAGGACGAAGATGGGCAGGTTGAAAAGGAAGAAGAAGATGCCGGGGGAAAGCCACCCCGTCTTGTAGTAGATCAGGGAGCCAAGCCCGAAGAGGCCGCCGGGGATGAACTGCTGGGGCAGGGCGATGCTCTTCACCGAGAAGGAGTAGAGGATCGCCCCGGTGGTGATCAGGAAGAGGTTCCAGCGGACGGAATAGGCGAAATCAAACCGTTTGCGTGCGGTCGCCGGAGGCGAGGTGTTTGTGCCAGACATTCATGCTCTCCAGATCGCCCTTGATCTGGGTGTTGTTGGGCAGGGTGCCGGCGAAGGCGTAGCCCTGCCGGGCGAAAACGATGTTCATGCCCGTGGCGTGGGCCCGGGCGATGGTATAGGCGGTGCGGATGCCGGCTCTGCCCATGTCCTTTTCCATGCGGGCCAGGAGCATGCCGGCCAGGCCCCTGCCCCGGAAGGGTTGCAATGTGGCGAAATCCGTCATCTCGGCATTGCTCCCGGCGGGGTCCATCTCCGCCGAGGACAGCGCAACAAGCCGGCCCCCGCCGTCGTACACGCCAAAGTAGCGCACATGTGCGTCCATTGTCGAGCGCAGGTACTCCGGGTCATGAATGGGGAAGGGATAGGTCTCGAACACGTCCCGGAAGGCCCGGGCCATGGCCGGGGTGTCGTCCGGCCCCAGGGACTTCATTTTCCACGCGGCCGGCAAGGCCTGGGGCGACGTGCGCCCGGCCTGTCGCCCGGCCGCCTTGAGGACCTCCTCCACCCGCTTCGGGTCGCGGATGCGCGACCGCTCGCGCTTCGGGTACTTGGCCATGAAACAGCCGTCCTTTCCGCCGGTGAACATGCCCGGGACCCGGGCTTCTACCCGGAAGCCGCGGGCGTGGAACCACCCTTCGGCCGGTCCGGGCACCTTGGCGAAAAGCTTGGAATACCCGTTGCCTGCGGCCAGGTCTTCCATGAACCGGATGATGCGCGGGACGTCGGAGGTGGACAGCTTCATCAGGTAGACGCGGTCGCTGGCCGGGCCGTGCTGGATCAGGGCGCCCGTCATGCGGATCATGCTGTCATGCTGCATCCGTGCGCCTCCCCATGCGGTCGTTTTCCTCGGGCGTGAGGCTCTGGGTGTCATCCCAGTCGGCGAGAAGGCTTTCGATGCCCACGGCCTTTTCCTCGGCGTCGGCCTCGCGCAGCTGCAGGTTGCAGGTCGCGCATTCCCGGTCGCAGTACGTCGGCTCGTAATCGGCCGGTTCGTGGTAGGTCGTGATGACGCCTTCGTAGTTGCGCAGCACCACCTTGTTGGCCGTCCAGGACAGGATGTAGTTCGGCATGAGCGGGATCTTCCCGCCTCCGCCGGGCGCGTCCACGACGTAGGTCGGGATGGAGAACCCGCTGGTGTGGCCGCGCAGGCTTTCCAGGATCTCGATGCCCTTGCCGATGGGCGTGCGGAAATGCGTCAGGCCCTCGGACAGGTCGCACTGATAGAGGTAGTAGGGGCGGACCCGGTTCCTGACCAGCTTGTGGTTCAGGACCTTGATCAGGCGCGGGCAGTCGTTCACTCCGGCCAGCAGCACGCTCTGGTTGCCGAGCGGAATGCCCGCGTCGGCCAGGCGCGCCAGGGCCTGCCGCGACGAGGCCGTGACCTCGGCGGGATGGTTGAAATGCGTATTGATCCACAGCGGGTGGTGCTTTTTGAGCATGGCCACCAGTTCATCGGTGATGCGGTACGGAAGCACCACGGGCGTGCGCGTGCCGATGCGCACCACTTCGACATGGTCGATGGCCGTGATCTCCGTCAGCAGCCAGTCGAGCATGCTGTCGGGCAGCAGCAGCGGGTCGCCGCCGGACAGGAGCACGTCGCGCACCCGCGGCGTGTTGCGGATGTATTCGATGCCCTGGCGCAGGTCCTCGCGGCCGGGAATGGAGTCGCGGTCGCCGACCTTGCGCTTGCGCGTGCAGTGGCGGCAGTACATGGCGCAGGTGTTGCTGACGTGCAGCAGGACCCGGTCCGGGTAACGGTGGGTCAGTCCGGGCACGGGCGAATCCTCGTCCTCGTGCAGGGGGTCGGTCATGTCATGGCTTTCGATGTGCAGTTCGCGCACCGAGGGGAAGGCCTGCATGAAGACGGGGTCGTTGCGCCAGTCATCAGCATCCACCAATGACAGGTAATACGGGGTAATGGCCATGGGGAATTTTTCGATGGTCTGCCGCAGCCCACGGCGTTCCTTGTCCGAAAAGCGGATGCCCAGCAGCCGCTCCACGTCTTCGATGCTCTTGATGCTGTTACGCATGTGCCATTTCCAGTCCGACCACTGGGACTTGGTGGCGTCTTTTTCCAGTGCTTTTGCCAACTGGCGTTGATTGTCCGTGAAAATCTGCACGTTGTCACCTCGATTGGTATTTTGCTTCGGATTTTTGCGTAGTCTTGAATTCTAAAATTAGACGCAGTGTGAGAGTGTCCGAAACAATTGGATGATAAACGATGGCTCATATGCCCATCGAATAGAGAACTTCATGTTTTTTTTGTGCTGAAAATATGAGCGAATGAAGGATATGCTCTGATCTTGCGTCGATCTGTATAGAGCATGTAGATCGGCATGGATCAAGGGGACGGAACGGTTGCGTTTCGGGTAGGGACGGATACCCGATTTCGGACACGGACCGGGCCGGAGGGGCTGTGCGGCAGGTGGGTCACACCGGCCGCACAGCGCGGGTTTCAGGAGATCCCGAGGCGCTTTTCCAGTTCCGCCACGGCCAGGGTGGTCTTGATGACCGTGTCGGGGTTGAGGGACATGGACTGGATGCCGCACTCGACCACGAACTCGGCGAACTCGGGGTAGTCGCTCGGGGCCTGGCCGCAGATGCCGATGTACTTGCCCTTCTTCACGGCCACCTCGATGACCTGTTTGACGAACTTCTTCACGGCCGGGTTGCGCTCGTCGTACACGTGGGCCACCAGGGACGAGTCGCGGTCCACGCCGAGGATGAGCTGGGTCAGGTCGTTGGTGCCGATGGAGAAGCCGTCGAAGACCTCCAGGAACTCTTCGGCCATGATCACGTTGGAAGGGATCTCGCACATGCCGATGACCTTGAGGCCGTTCTCGCCCTGCCGCAGCCCGAACCCGGCCATGGTCTCGACGACCTTTTTCGCCTCCTCCACGGTGCGCGGGAAGGGGATCATGATCTCGACGTTGGTCAGTCCCATCTCCTCGCGAATCTTCTTCATGGCCCGGCATTCCAGCCCGAAAGCCTCGCGGTACCCCTCGGAGTAGTAGCGCGAGGCTCCGCGCCAGCCGATCATGGGGTTCTCCTCGTCGGGTTCGAAGAGCTTGCCGCCGATCAGGTTGGCGTACTCGTTGGACTTGAAGTCCGACAGGCGCACGATGACCTGCTTGGGGTAGAAGGCCGCGGCCAGCATGCCGACGCCTTCGGCCAGCTTGTCCACGAAGTATTCGGCCTTGTCGTCGTAGCCCGAGGTCATGTCGGCGATGGCGCGCCTCAGGATTTCGTCCGGCAGGGTCTCGTAGTTCAGCAGCGCCAGTGGGTGGATCTTGATGTAGGAGTTGATGATGAACTCCTCGCGCGCCAGGCCCACTCCCTCGTTGGGGATGAAGCTCTTCTCGAAGGCCTGCTCGGGGCTGGCCAGGTTCATCATGATCTTGGTCTTGGGCCTGGGCAGGGAGCCCAGGTCCGTCTCCTGCACCTCGAAGGGCACCAAGCCCCGGTAGACCGTGCCGACGGAGCCTTCGGAGCAGTCCACGGTGACCTCTTCGCCCTGGTTCAGGCGCGTGGTGGCGTTCCCGGTGCCGACGATGCAGGGGATGCCGAGCTCCCGGCTGACGATGGCCGCATGGCAGGTCCGCCCGCCGCGGTTGGTGACGATGGCCGAAGCGATCTTCATGATGGGCTCCCAGTCGGGGTCGGTCATGTCCGTGACCAGCACCTCGCCCTTGCGGAAGGCGTGGATCATCTGCGCCGACTTGATGACCTGCACGGGGCCCTGGCCGATGAGCTCGCCCACGGACTGACCCTGGACCAGGGGCTCGCCCTTTTCCTTGAGCACATATTTCTTGAGCGTGGCCCTGTCCTTCTGGGCGTGCACGGTTTCGGGCCGGGCCTGGACGATGAAGAGCTCCCCGGTCTGTCCGTCCTTGGCCCACTCGATGTCCATGGGAGTGAACTGGCCGCGGTGAGCGCTGTAGTGCTCCTCGATGGTGCAGGCCATGCGGGCCAGGGCGACCACCTCGTCGTCGGAAAGCACCAGCCGGCGGCGGTCCTCCTCGGGCACGGCCACGTTCTTGGTCGGGGCCTTGGCGTCGGTGGTGTAGATCATCTTGATGGCCTTGCCCCCGACGCGCTTCATGATGATGGGCTTGAAGCTCTGCTTGAGGGTCGGCTTGAAGACGTACCACTCGTCGGGGTTGACGGCGCCCTGCACGACATTTTCACCCAGGCCCCAGGCGCCCGTCAGGAACACGGCCTCCCGGAAGCCCGTCTCCGTGTCGATGGAGAACATGACGCCGCTGGCCGAGAGGTCCGAGCGCACCATCTTCTGCACGGCGATGGACAGGGCGATGGAGAAGTGGTCGAAGCCCTTGTCCTGGCGGTAGGAGATGGCCCGGTTGGTGAACAGGGAGGCGAAGCAGCGCTGGCAGGCGTCCAGGAGGTCGTCGGCGCCGCGGATGTTCAGATAGGTCTCCTGCTGTCCGGCGAAGCTCGCGTCGGGCAGGTCTTCGGCCGTGGCCGAGGAGCGCACAGCCACGTCGACGTTCTTGCCGTACATGCCCTCCAGCCTGCGGTAGGCCGAGGCGATGGACTCGCGGAGGTCCCGCGGGAATTCAAGGCCGCGGATGAGCGAGCGGATGCGGCTTCCCCGCTCCATCAGATTGTCCATGTCGTGGGTGTCGAGGCCTTCAAGGATGCTTCGGATGGTGTCCATGGCCCCGGAGCTGTCGAGCAGGTGGCGGTATCCCCGGGCCGTCACGGCGAATCCGTTGGGGATGGGGACGCCCTTGGGGGTCAGGTTGCGGAACATTTCCCCCAGGCTGGCGTTCTTGCCGCCCACCAGGGGCACGTCCTCGATGCCGATCTCGTCAAACCACAGGACATAGGCGTCGTGCTTTTCCATGTCGGTCCTCCTTGGGAAGCGAAGCGGATTGGAATTTTCCCGGTAATCATGCCAGCGCCGGAACCTTTCCGCAACTCGGTCGGGAGCCGATGCGAAAACTTTCCCGGCGGCCCTGGTCGAAAAATGTCGCAGGCGGGCGTCATGATTTTGTAACACCATGATCTTTTTGTCGAAAATATCACGATTCGCTTTGTTACAATTCTGTTTCAGAATCGGAAAAAAACTTTTCTTAACGCCCGAGATACTCTAGAGGAATGCGGATTTCGTTTCGCTGTCATACAACTGTCACAAAATAATGGATACCCTATGCTCGCTGTTTTGATCCAAACCCTGGGCGGCCTCGGCATTTTCATCCTGGGCATGAAGTTCATGACCGAAGGCCTGCAGATGGCCGCCGGAAACAGAATCCGCAACGTCCTGAAGGCCGTGTCCAACAACAGGGTCGTCGGCTTCGCCACGGGCGCAGTCGTGACGGCCGTGGTGCAGTCCTCGTCGGCCACCACGGTCATGCTCATCAGTTTCGTCTCGGCCGGGCTCATGAGCCTGAACCAGGCCGTGGGCGTCATGCTCGGCTGCAACGTCGGCACGACCATGACCGCCCAGCTCATCGCCTTCAAGCTGTCGAGCCTCGCCCTCCCGTCCATCGCCATCGGCGTTCCCCTCAAATACTTTTCGCCCCGCAAGAAATACCGCTACCTCGGCGAGGTCATCCTCGGGTTCGGCCTGCTCTTTTTCGGTATGACGGTCATGGGCGACGGGCTGCGGCCCCTGCGTGCCGATCCGGAGTTCATCGCCTTTTTTACCAAGTTCGACGCCTCGTCCATGGGCGGCGTGCTCCTCTGCGTGGCCACGGGCTGCATCCTGACCATGATCCTGCAGTCCTCGTCGGCCACGGTGGGCCTGACCATGACCCTGGCCGTCCAGGGCCTGCTCGATTTTCCCTCGGCCATGGCGCTGGTCCTGGGCGAGAACATCGGAACCACCATCACGGCCGAGCTGGCCACCATCGGGTCGGCCAGCGTCGATTCCCACCGGGCCGCCAGGTCCAACACCATGTTCAACGTGCTCGGGGTCTGCATCATGCTGGTCATCTTCCCGTTCTTCCTGAAGGGGATCGAATGGGTGACCATGAACGCCATGGGATCGGCGCCCTGGGACACGCAGGTCGGCGGGGAGTACCCCTATGTGGCGCGCTACCTGGCCAACGGGCACACCCTGTTCAACCTGACCAACGCCATCGTGTTCCTCATCTTCCTGCCGGCCCTCATCCGGGTGGGCACCTGGCTTTCGCCCAAGGACAAGACCGAGGGGCACGACCTGTTCCGGATGCCTGTCTTCGACCAGCACGTGGAGGACAACCCCGTGGCCGCCCTGGCCCAGGTGCGCGGTGAAATCCACCGCATGTCCATTACCGTCAACGCGGCCTTCGCCAACGCGCTGGAGGGGCTCGAAAAGCGGGATCACCGCACCGTGCGGATGCGGCTGCGGTTCGAAACGCACATCAACGAGATGCACAAGGCCATCTCCACCTTCCTGGCCAAGACCATGCAGAGCGAGATCAACGAGGAAACCTCCACCGACATCGCGGAGCAGATGCGCATCGTCAACAACCTCGAGCGCATCGGCGACGCCGTGGAGGCCCTGGGCCTGTTGTGCGAGGACATCGTCGACAAGGAGCTGAAGTTCAGCGAGAACGCCATGGGCGATCTTTTCATCATTTCCGCCAAGGTCGACGAGTTCCTGAAAATGGTCAGCGAGGCCCTCATCAAGCAGCCCGCAGACCTCCTGGCGAGAGGGGAGGCGACGGAGCTGGCCATCGATTCCATGCGCGAGGCCATGCGCGACAAGCACATCGAACGCCTCAAGATCGGCAAGTGCGGCATCGAGGGCGGCCTGACCTTCATCAACCTCCTCGCCCGCCTGGAAAAGATCGGCGACTACTGCTATTCCATCACCCGCTCCCTGGCCACGCAGCGCTAACCAGCAAAAAGAACGATGAATTCCCGCAAGACGCACGTCTTGCGGGAATTTCTTGCGCCGTGGGCGCAGGGCCGATATCCTTCCGGGAAAGCAGCACGCTCTTTGAGCCGTCCTTTCCACTTTGCCGGAGGGAAAACATGCGATTTCCAGATTTTACCTCCATCCGCACAAGCCTCGTCTTCCTGGTCCTCGTGGCCGTGCTTCCGGCTCTGGGGATCATGCTCTTCACGGGGTACACGCTCCGCGAGTCCATGATCCGCAACGCCGAGGTGGCGTCCATGCGGCAGCTCCAGGTCATGGCCACGCATCACGAGCAGGTGGTGGACAACGCCCGGCTCCTGCTGGCCACGCTGTCCAAAGCCCGTGAAATGCAGGCCCTCGACGCCCTCGGCGCACAACTCCTGCTCGAGGAGATGCTCGGGCGCAACAAGGCGTACACCGCCCTGGCCCTGGCCGACCTTTCGGGCCGCATCGTCGCCGTCTCCCCCGTGGAATCCTTTTCCAGCATCGAAAGCGAACCGTATTTTCTCGAAGCCAAGCGGGAAAGCCGGTTCGTCATGGGACCATACCACCCCGTTTCCGCCACCCGGCATGTGGTCATGGAGTTCGCCCAGCCCGTGATCGACCGGGACGGCCGGTTGCGTGGCGTGCTCGTGGCGTCCTTCGACCTGAGCTATTTCGGGCGCGTCTTCGCCGACGCCCATCTGCCCGAGGGGTCGGTGTTCACGCTGACGGACGCCGAGGGGATGCGGCTGACCCGCTTTCCCGAGACCGAGCGGTACACCTGGGTGGCGGACCTGCCGCGCATGATTGCGCGCATGTCCGGTGAAAAGGAGGAGGGCACGTTCCTGGAGAAGGGCGTGGACGGCGTGCGCAGGCTGTACAGCTTCAGGCGGCTGAATTTTCCCGGCACCCCGCTGCAGCATCTCATGATCCGCCTCGGGCAGCCCGAGGACCTGGCCCTGTCCGCGGCCCGGCGGTCGCTGCTCTGGAATTTCGCATCCCTTTTGCTGGCCGCGGTGCTGGCCGTGGCGGCAGCCTGGTTCGTGGGCGAGCACACCATCATCCGCCGCCTGAACCTGCTCATGTCCGCTGCGGCGCGGCTCGGTACGGGCGATTTGGGCACGCGAACCGGACTGGCCCACGACGAGGGCGAGCTGGGGCGCCTTGCCGCCGCATTCGACCGCATGGCCGAGGGCCTGCAGATGCACGACCGGGACAGGAGGCGGGCCGAAGAGGAATGCTGCATGCTCAATACGGACCTGGAGAAGCGGGTGGTCACGCGTACGGCCGAGCTGGCCAGGGCCAACATGGAGCTGCAGTCCGCCCTGGAAAACCTGCGCCAGGCCCAGAGCCAGCTGGTCATGTCCGAGAAGCTGGCCGCCCTGGGCGGGCTCGTGGCCGGCGTGGCCCACGAAATCAACACCCCGGTGGGCGTGGCCCTGTCCGCGACGTCAACCATGGCCGAGAAGAACAGGCATCTGAGCGAGCGCTTCGCCCAGGGTGAGATGAAACGTTCCGATCTGACGGAGTATCTGGATTCCATGCGCGAGGGCGTGGAGATGAGCCTGCTGAACCTGAACAGGGCCTCGGACCTCATCCGCAGTTTCAAGATGGTGGCCGCGGACCAGATCTCCGAGGACCGCCGGGGCTTCAAGGTCTGCGAGTACGTCAGGCAGGTTCTTCTGAGCCTGCGCCCCAAGCTCAAGAAGACCAGCCACAAGGTCGAGCTCGAGTGCGACGAGGACCTGGTCATCGAGAGCTATCCCGGAGCGTTTTCCCAGATCCTGACGAACTTCATCGTCAACACCCTGACCCATGCCTATGACGCGGGGCAGGCGGGGATCATCCGCATCGCGATCGCCCGGTCCGACGGGTTTCTCAACCTGACCTATTCCGACGACGGCCGCGGCATCCCCGCCGAGGTCCAGGACCGAATTTTCGAACCCTTTTACACCACGGCGCGGGCCAAAGGCTCCACGGGCCTCGGCCTGCACATCGTCTTCAACATCGTCACCCGCACCCTGGGCGGGACCGTCACGTGCTGCAGCGCCCCGGGCCACGGCACCACGTTTCAGGTGCGCATGCCCGTGTGAAGAGGACATCCATGACCGACAACGATGAAATTCTGTTCAAGGAAGAGGACCAGGGTCGCGAAGCCGCCCCGGCGCCGGGCGCCGAGCCCTGGAAGATCCTGATCGTCGATGACGAGGCCGACGTGCACAGCGTGACGGTCTACATGCTTTCCGGCCAGGAGTACCATGGGCGCAAGTTCAGTTTCCTGCACGCCTACAGCGCCGAGGAGGCCAAGGCCGTGCTGCGCGAACAGGACGACGTGGCCGTGATCCTCCTGGACGTGGTCATGGAGACCGACGACAGCGGGCTGCTGCTCGTCAGGTACATCCGGGAAGAACTCCGCAACCTCGCGGTGCGCATCATCCTGCGCACGGGGCAGCCCGGCAAGGCTCCTGCGGCCCAGGTCATTCTGGAATACGACATCGACGACTACAAGGAGAAGACCGAGCTGACCCTGGAGAAGATGCTCGTCACCATCGTCTCGGCCCTGCGCAGCTTCAGCTTCATCACCACCATCGAGGACAACCGGCAGGGTCTCAAACGCATCATCGAGGCGTCCTCGGACATCTTCGAACGCCAGTCCCTGCAGAAGCTCGGCTGCGGCGTGCTGAGCCAGCTGACCGCCATCCTGCGCCTCAAGAAGGATGCCGTGTACAGCCACGCCTCGGGTCTGGCCGCCTCGGGAATCAAGGGCAAATCCGTCGTGCTCGCGGCCACGGGGGAATTTTGCGAATTCGTGGAGCACCCCATCGAGGACGTGCGCGGGGAGACGGTGCACAGGGCACTGGCCCGGGCCCGGAACAGGCCCCACGGCTTCTACTGCGAGGACGGCAAGTGCGCGTGGTATTTCAAGAGCAGGACGGGGTCGGAAAATTTCCTCTATTTCGAGGTGGGCCGGGCCCTGGACGAGAACGATCACGACCTGCTGGAGCTTTTCTTCACCAATGTTTCCCTGGCCTTCGACAACCTGTTTCTGAACAAGGGCATCGAGGACACGCAGAAGGAGGTCATCTTCCATATCGCCGAGACCATGGAGTGCCGCTCGGCCGAGACCGGCAGCCACGTCCGCCGCGTGTCGGAGTACGTGCGCCTCATGGCCCTCAAGTACGGCCTGCCCGAGGAGGAGGCGGAGATGCTCAAACTCGCCTCAACCGCCCATGACCTCGGCAAGATCGGCATTCCCGACTCCATCCTGAACAAGCCGGGCCCCCTTTCGCCCGAGGAGTACGAGATCATCAAGAGCCATGTGCAGCGAGGGTACGAACTCCTCAGCCGGTCCTGCAGCCCCATCATCCGGACCGCGGCGCGCATCGTGCTTCTGCACCATGAGCGCTGGGACGGGGAGGGCTACCCCCAGGGGCTCAAGGAGGAGGAGATCCACGTCCATGGGCGCATCGTGGCCGTGGCCGACGTGTTCGACGCCTTGTCCAACAGGCGGGTCTACCACGAGGCATGGACCTGGGACGAGGTCTTCGAGTATTTTCTGGAGCAGAGCGGCAAGCATTTCGACCCGTGCCTGGTCGATATTCTGCTGGAAAACCGGCAGGAGTTCATGGACATCTGGGAACTGTATCATGACGACGGCGAGATCTGCTGACCGGGCGGTCCTGAAATGATCCGGGGCGGCCTTGGCCGCCCCGAACGCATCACTTCTTCTTTCCCTTTCCCCCGCCCTGGCCGTTTCCAGGGGCCGAAGACGGCAACTCGCCGCTGTTTCCGGCACCCTTCTTCCCGCCTTTTCCCCCGCCCTTCACGGAATCCGGGCCTTTGCCGCCTTCTTGCCGTGAATTGGGGGAATACCCGAAATCGCCGTTCTTGAGGGCATGGAACTCCGCCGATCCCGGCTTGATTCCAAGGTCCTTGGCGATGACGCCCCAACCCTGGCCTTTCCTGGCGCCATAGCTGGCCATGATCCTGTCCCGGCTCAGGCCCGTCATGCGGCCCATCTGGAGGACCATGAACGCGTCGGCCAGGCTGCCTGTGGTGCCCATGATCAGCTCCACGTCGCTGAACGGCACCCCGAAGTGGGAGCCCACGCTGGCCACGACGCCGTGACGGTCGGCGGCGGCCTGCACATTGAGGTTGTCGAGGAAGGTGTCCAGGCCGTCCGCCAGGGCTGGTGCTGCGGAGAGCAGCAGGAGGCAGATGGAGAACGCGATTCGTTTCATGGGAATGCTCCTTATGGTGGTCCTGCGACCAGGGTGGAAAATGCGTGCAGTTCATTCCTATAGAATTGAACTGCGTTGCAGGCAATATAAGGACTAGTCAGTATGGAGTAGGCTGGGTTCGTAAGAAGCAATCAGCTCCAGGAGCCTGGAGGCCACCCGTTCGGGGGAGAGGTTCTCCAGACAGGCGTGATCCTTGCGCGAGCAGAAGTTCTCGTTGCAGGGGCGGCAGGGCAGGTCCTCGAAGATGTCGGTGTGAGTGTCCGAAGGGAACCTCCAGGCGCCGCCCGTGGCGCCGAGGATGGTCAGGGTCGGCGTGTTCACGGAAACGGCGAAGTGCCTGGGCCCGGAGCAGTTGCCGACGTGCATCCGGGCCAGGGACTGTACGGCCGCCATCTGCCGCAGGCCGATGACCTTGTCCGGCAGGACGCAGGCCCCGGGGACCGGGCACTGGTCGAGCACGTCCCGGGCCATGGCTTCCTCGCCCGGGCCGTAGAGGATGAAGAAGCGCAGGTCGGGCCGGGCCGCGTGGACGCGTTCGATCAGGGCGCCGTAGTGGCGCGCCGGCCAGAGTCGCGTGGTGCGGCGGTGGGTCGGGTCCAGGGTGATGAACGCTCCGGGTGCGAGCCCGAAGCCGTCCAGATAGTCGGCGGCCCAGCGTTTTTCGTCTTCGGTCAGGAAGAGTTCGGGCGCCTGCCCGCTCCAGGTGATGCCCAGGGGGGCGAGGATGCTCGCCCGGAATGTGCCCGAATATCCCGGCTTGGGTTTGGCCCAGTGGGTGTAGAGGAGGCGGTTGTACCACGGCGGCGGGTAGGTCAGGCGGACCTTGGCGCGGCTCAACAATGTCACGAATCGGCAGCGAGGGAGCTGCTGGAAGTCCACCACCAGATCGTAGTTTTCGCGGGCGATGCGGGCATAATAGCGCAGCTCCGCGAGAAAATTCGGCAGGGCCTTCCTGTCCAGGGCCCAGACGCGGCGGATGTGCGGGTTGTTTTCGAGGACGGGGACGCATTTCTTCTCGGTGAAGACGTCGATGGCCGCGTTGGGGTAACGCTCGTGCAGAAGCCGGATGGACGGCGTGGTCAGCAGCACGTCGCCGATCTGGCGCAGCTGGCAGACGAGGATGCGCTCGGGCCGGAAGGAGCGAAGGTCGGTCATGGGCAATTCCGTATCAGGTCCGCGTAGGGTTCGAGGCCGCAGGGCGGGGCAAAACCGTTTCTGGCGGTGGAGCCGCCGTGGATGAGCGCCGTGATGCGGCGGGCCAGTTCGGCGTCGTCGGCCGGGTCGGGCAGCACGGCCCGGGGTTCCAGGAAGGCGGAACTGCCGTTGCAGGCCGTGGAGATCACGGGCAGCCCGCAGGCGAGGGCCTCGAGCACCGCGTTGGCGCAGGCGTCGTAGAAGGTGGGCAGCACGAAAATATCCGCGGCCTGGTAGAGGGCGGGCATGTCATCCACCCGCCCCAGGAAGCGCACCCGCTCCTGCACGCCCAGGGTTCGCGCCAGGGCGAGCATGTCGCCGCTGCTTCGCCCCCCGGCCACGGCCAGGTGAAAGGAGGCGGGCAGGTGCGCGAGGGCGCGGATGAGGACGTGGATACCCTTGAGCCGGAAATTGGTGCCCGCCGTCACGATCAGACCGGCATCTTCGGGCAGGTCGAGATCGCGGCGCAGGGCGGGTTTGCGGGCCGCGTCCGCTGGCCGGAAGCGCGACAGGTCCGGCTGGTTGTAGATGACGGGGATGTCTTCGGCCTGCAGGAAAGGGAAGGCTTCGAGGGTCAGGTCGCGCACGAAGTGGGAGTTGGCCACCAGGAGTTTCGTGTGGCGAGCCTGCAACCGTTCGATGACCCTGGCCAGCTGCTTGCCCGGCGAAAGGCGGCGGGCGAGGCTTTTCAGGGTCCGCGGGAGGCCCTCGCCGTAGGCCCGGATGGAGTAGTCCCAGAACAGCCCCGTGGGCCCGCCCGACAGGCGGGCGATGTCCTGGAAGACCGTGTTGCCGAGGCCGACAGTCACGTCGAAGCCTTCCCTGCGGCGCACGGCCTCGGCGGCCAGGGCGAACCACAGGGTCTTGCCGAGCTTGCCGGGCACGGGCCGGCCGACGCGGATGACACGCACGCCCTGGGGGGGCGGACCGTCCTGGCCGGCGCAGACGAAGGTCACGTCGAACTCCCCGCAGGCCGCCAGGTGTTCGGCCAGGCGGTAGCCGAACTGCTCGGCCCCGCCGTAGCGGCTCAGCCGCGGGAGCATGAGGGCGACGCGCTTCACCGCAGCCCCTCGTAGACCGCCAGGGTCCGGGCCAGGAAGTCCTGTTCGGACAGGCCGGCCATGCGGCTGCGTTGGTCCCCGAGGATGGTTTCGATCATGTCCGGTTCCGTCATGGCCGTGCGGATGCACCCGGCCATGGCCTCCACGTCGCCGGCGGGGAAGATGGCCGGGGGGTGCAGCAGGTCGGGCATGACGCCCACGTTGGTGCCGACCAGCGGCACGCCCGTGGCCATGATCTCCAGGGCGGCGCGGGCGATGGTCTCGGACCACAGGGACGCCACCACGCCCAGGTCCAGGGCGTTCAGGCAGGCGGGGATGTCCGGGCGCTTGCCCGTGATGATGGTCGCGGATTCGATGCCGTGCTCCGCGATCCAGCCGCGCACTGTGGCCTCCGGGGTGGCAGAGTCGAAGCCGAGAAGCAGCAGGCGGATGCGGGTCTGGCCCTCCTGGCGGAGCCGGCTGACGGCGCGGATCAGTTCGAGCTGGCCCTTGACCCGGTCGAAGCGGCCCAGGAGGCCCACGACGAAATCCGTTTCGGCGTATCCCAGTTCGGCCCTGATGCGGGCCCGCGCCTCCCGGTCGGGGTGGAACGCCTGCGTGTCCACGCCGCCCAGTATCTCGTGCAGCCTGGTTTCCGGCACGTGGAAGACGTCCCTGAAATGGCGGGTCATGGGCGAATTGGTGGTGATGACGGCGTCGCTGACGTCGTTGTGCAGCCAGCGGTTGACGAGGTTGGCCTTGGGCAGGCGCTGGTCGCCGCGGGTGCGCACCAGCCTGAAGCCGCCCAGCTCCTTCTTCAGCAGGCCCCAGAGCAGGAAGGCTTCACCCCGGTGGCAGTTGACGACGTCGGGCCTGAACTCCCGCACCAGACCCTTGAGTTTGGCATAGAGCGCGGCTATGCCCCAGGGCGTGGCCGTGTTCAGGTCGAGGAGTTCCATGGGCAGCCCCCATTCCTCGCCCTTGCGCGCAGAGAGGGTGCCCGGCAGACCGAGGACCAGCACCTCGTGGCCGGCCTCGATCAGAAGGCGGCTCAGGAACATTGCGTACCACGCGGTGGCGTTGAACCACCGGACATTGACGACCTGGATGCATCTCATGACATGTGTTTCCGTGATAATCCCCACCCACAACAGGGCGGAAGTGCTGGGCCGGGCCGTCGCCTCGGTGCTGGCGCAGACTCTGGCCGATCTGGAGCTCATCGTCGTGGACGACGGCTCGACCGACCGCACCGCAGAGGTGCTGGCCGGATTCGACGATCCCCGGCTTACGGGAATGCATCAGGAAAATAAAGGGGTCAGCGCCGCCCGCAACCGGGGCATCGCGGCCAGCCGCGGCCGGTACGTGGCGCTTCTGGACTCCGACGACTCGTGGATGCCGGACAAGCTCGAGAAGCAGGTCCGCTTCCTGGACGAGAGCGGGCTGGAGATCTGCCAGACCGACGAGATATGGGTCAGGAACGGCGTGCGGGTCAACCCGCGCTTCAGGCACGCCAAGCCCGCGGGGTGGTTCCTGGAGCGCTCCCTGGAGCTGTGCCTGATCAGCCCGTCGTGCGTCATGTTTTCCCGCAAGCTGTGGGACGAGCTGGGCCCCTTCGACGAGCGCCTCCCGGCCTGCGAGGACTACAGCCTGTGGCTGCGGGTCGGGGTGCGCCACGCCGTGGGGCTCGTGCCCGAGGCGTTGACCGTCAAGACGGGCGGGCACGCGGACCAGCTGTCGCGCCGCATCATCGGGCTCGACCTGTACCGCATCTACGCCATGATCGACCTGCTGGGGAGCATGGACCTGACGGCCGAGCAGCGGGGCCTCGTCACTGCGGCCCTGTCCGGGCGGGTGCGCCTCTACGCCCAGGGCTGCATCAAGCACGGCAAGGACGAGGAGGCGCTCAGGGTGCGTGAGCTGGCCGCGGCGTACCTCTGATTTCCGGATATGCGCTTTTGCACGCAAAAAGGGCTTCGACGGCGCCGTCGAAGCCCTTTTTACGTATCATGCTCTGAAGCGCTATTTCAGGTGTCTCGGATTGTAGAGCTTCCGGTCTTCGGGCGCGGGGGGCGTCCACTGGTAGATCCACGTTTCGGAGATGGGCCGTCCGTTGGCCTCCAGATAGAGGCGCAGGTTGATGGGGGTCTCGGTGTCGTCCGGAGGCACCACGTCGAACATGCAGCGGAAGCCGTTTATGGCGTGCTGGGGGCGGACCGAGGTGATCTCGATGCGGCCGGCCGAAGTCTCCAGCACGGGCTTGATCTCCGTGCCCTGGCCGATCATGGCCAGGTCGCCGCCCGTGAAGTCCACGGCAAAGCGCTTGCTGTAGTAGGTGCGCTTGACGCCGACCACGCCGCCGAGCCCCGTGAAGGTGTCCACGACATGGGCCAGCTTCGTCTGCACCGGGGGCTTGGTGCCCCAGTAGAGGTTGTAGCTGAAGAGCAGTTCCTGGCCCGGTTCGACCGGGGCGGCCGGGTTCCAGTAGGCCACGATGTTGTCGAAGGTCTCGTCGAGGTTGTCGATCTCCACCAGCTGGATGGAGCCCGTGCCCCAGTTGCCGATGGTTTCGACCCAGACGCTGGGGCGCTTGTCGTAGAACACGCCGTCATCCTGGTAGTGGTCGAAGTTCTGGTCGCGCTGGATCAGGCCGAACCCGCGCGGGTTGGTGTCCATGTAGGCGTTGAAGCGCCGCAGGGGCGGGTTGACCAGGGGGCGCCAGAGCCACTCGCCATTGCCGTTGTGCACGGCCAGGCCGTCGGAGTCGTGGATCTCGGGACGCCAGTCGTAGCCGGTGCGGCGGTCGTTCTCGCCAGCCAGGTACATGCTGGTCAGGGGGGCGATGCCCAGGCGTTCGATGGGCTTGCGCGGGTAGATGGCCGCATCGACCTTCATGGTCAGGGTGGCGCCGGGCCGGATGTCGAAGCGGTAGGCCCCGGTGACGCTGGGGGAGTCGAGCAGCGCATAGACGGTGGTCACGTCGCTGCCCTGCCTGGGCTTTTCCAGCCAGAAGTGGGTGAAGATCGGGAATTCCTCGTCCCGGGGCAGGGCGGTGTCCACGGCCAGGCCGCGGGCGGACATTCCGTACTGCATCTCTTCGCCGACGGCGCGGAAATAGCTCGCTCCCAGGAAGGCCACCAGGTCGCGGGTCCAGTCCGTGTGATAGCGCAGGCGGAAGCCCGCAAAGCCGAGATCCGTAGGCAGTTCCTTGCCCTTGACGCCCGAAGTTCCGTACTTGAAGAGGTCCGGGCTGTAGGGAATCTGCTTGGCCTTGCCGTCCTGGAGTTCGTAGATGGTGATGGGCGTCGTGAAGTAGAGCCCGAGGTGAAAGAGTTCGGCCCGGAAGAGGGCCTTGTCCTCTTTCCACAGGGCGTGCTCCGAATCGAAGGCGAGCTGCATGTAGGCGTCCCAGGTCAGGTTCTGGAGGGCCTTGGGCAATTCGCCCTCATGGCTGACATAGGGCTGTTTGGCCAGGAAGCTGGCCCGCCCCTTGAGCCACGCGTAGTCGAAGTTCGTGCCCCCGGTGGGTATGGGAGCGGGTTCTGTCCCGGCATGCGCGGCCGCGGACAGGAAGATAAGCGCGCCAAGGAGAATCTGGCAAAGCAGGAAGGACGTGGTTTGACGCTTCATGGGGTGTTTTCTCCGTTATTCCGCGAGTTCCTGCTTGGAGACGGCCTCGGACTTGATGCGGTCCAGGAGTTCCGCGAGGGCGGGTTTGACGTTTTCTCGGATATCGCCGGCCACGATCAGGAAGAGCAGATCGTCGCCGGGTACGTACTCGCCGCTTCTGGCTTCGGCCACGACACGGAAGATGCCCGGACGGGCCTCGAATTCGCTGCGGATGGACTCGACCTTGGCCTGGTCGACCTCGATCTTCACGCGCCCGACCTCGGACCTGTCCTTGCGCGACCATGCGCGGACCACGCCGTTGTGCACCAGAATCATGCCCACATTTTCCCGGAATCCGGGTTCCTGCTTCAGTTCCGCTATCTTTTTACTGATGTCCATGAAGTCCTCCTTATCGGGCTTCGAGTTCGTTCAGGTGGGTGCGGGCAAATTCCAGGCCCGGATCGAGGAGAAGGGCCTCGCCGAGAAGCTCGCGGGCCTTGTCCGCATTGTTCATGAATTTATGGCACAGACCGAGATTGGCAAGGTCCATTGCCGAGCCGCTGTCCAGATTCAGGGCGAGCTCGAAGTTGGCAGCCGCGCCTGCGTACTGCTGCTGCTTGAAGTAGGCCACCCCGCGCAGGTTGAAGTATTCCTTCACCTCCGGGCAGTGGTCCACGGCCCGGTCCAGATGGGGGATGGTCTCGGCCCACAGCCCTTGCTGGGACAGGGCGTAGGCCTGGTAGAAGGCGGCCAGGCCGCGGTCGTCGGCTTCGGGCTGCAGGGGTTCGGCCTGGGCGAACCACTCTGCGGCGGCGTCGATCTCGCCCTGGCGCAGGGCCACCAGGCCACGGAAGAAGGGCAGGTAGTGGGCGTCGGGCCGGATCTCCTCCAGAATGCCCAGTCCCCTTTCGGCGTGCTCGGGGTCCATGTCCTCGGCCAGGATGCGGCCGACGAAGAGTCCCAGGGAGGCCATGGGCGTGCGCTCCCGGAACAGGAAGCCGGGGATGAAATTGTAGTTGGCGGGAATGCCCAGGCTCTCCACGGAGGTGTCCACGGAGAAGAAGGTGAAGCCCTGGGCCTTGAGCCGCGCGCAGAAGTTCAGAAGCTCCGTGGCGATGTCCGCGTCCTGGTTCACGGGCAGGTCGTGGATGGAGACGGAAGGTCCCGCGGTCAGCCACGCGAACTGGTCCGGGCGGGTGAACTTGGGCAGGCCCGAGGCCTCGTAGTTGCTGCAGGACTCGAAATCCCCGCCGAGCTGGGCGATCTCCGTCAGGGCGCGGATGGCCGCCTTCTGGGGCGACGAGGCCGTGCCCGCGGTGAAGACGATTTCGCTCTTGTGCGGGAAGGTGGCCGGGTCCATGACCAGGGCCGCCACCGTGGGCACGGGCAGGCCCAGGCTGAAATCCTTGAGCCAGACCTTGAGGCCGTTGGCGGTGAATTTTTCGTACAGTTCGATGAGCACGGGGTCCGTAAAGGACGCCGGGTCGATGTTCGGCGTCTCCTGCCGCGTGCGGTCGATGACGGCGCAGACGTGGCGCTCGACCAGCTCGCAGCCGCCCTGGAGCATGGACTCCTCCAGCGTGTTGCCGGCGGAAGACCCGTTGAATTCGTTGAGTTTCTTGAACCAGTCCAGGGGCGCCATGTACTCTTTCCCGCCGCCGATGTCGGTGACCGGCGCGAAGCGCCAGGGCAGCAGGTCCAGGATGCGCTCCGCGTCCCCTTCGCTGACCTGGTCCCCTACGGACTGGATGACGAAGGAGATGGGCAGCAGCCTGTCCCCGAAGGCTTCACGGGCCCGGGACCAGGTCATGGTCCGGAAATTTCCGGGCGAGTTCCAGAAGGAAAAGTAGCTGAAGCGCTCGGCCAGTTCCATGAGCGCCGAAGCCTCGGCCTGGGCGGCGGAGGCGCCTTTGCCCATCTGCTTGCGCGTAGGCATGATTTCACGCGCGTCTTCGCCGCAGATGGACATGAAGACGGGGATGCCCAGGCGTCCGGTGTCGATGCGCCGGGTCTGGGCCAGGATGCGCTTGCCGGACTGGGACAGGGCTTCCCGTGCCCGCGCCACGGTCTCTTCCGGGGTGCAGGTCTTGTCCAGGTCGGTGACGTATCCTTTGGGGCAGGGGTGAATCTTGATCATATTGATCCGAATTGTATTGGGTTGTCGTTGTATCGGGATCCGCCCCTGCGGCAACGGCCTGGCGCAAGGGGGGGACGGCTTTACGGAGCCTGTTGTGGCGAGCCTTTTCCTGCAAGTCAATGGCCTTTGTTTTTTTCGGCCTCTTTGGTAGGAGGGGCGATCGCTGAAGTAAGACGCTTCGGCCACGGAGGCACAATGGGCACAGGGGAATTCCTGGTCGGCGGGGCGGGGGGAAACGGCGTTTATCAGCTGGGCGCCATGAGCAGCAGGCACGGGCTGGTGGCCGGGGCCACGGGGACGGGCAAGACGGTGACCCTGCAGGTCCTGGCGGAGAGCTTTTCGCGCATGGGGGTCCCGGTGTTTGCCGCGGACATCAAGGGCGATCTTTCGGGCATCGCCGCGCCCGGTGCGCCCCACCCGAAGATTGACGAGCGCCTGGCCGCCATGCCGGTCGGCGAATTCGCCTTCCAGGGCTGCCCTGTCGTGTTCTGGGACATTTTCGGCCGGACGGGGCATCCGCTGCGTACGACAATCTCCGAGATGGGGCCTCTGCTGCTGGCCTCGCTCCTGGATCTGAACGAGACCCAGAGCGGGATTCTGCACGCCTGTTTCCGCATCGCCGACGACGAGGGGCTCCTGTTGCTCGATCTCAAGGACCTGCGCGCCATGCTCTCCTTCATGGGCGAGAACGCCGCGGACCTGCGGAGCCGCTACGGCAACATCGGGTCGTCCAGTGTCGGCGCCATCCAGCGCCAGTTGCTGGTTCTGGAGGAACAGGGCGGGGACGTGTTCTTCGGCGAACCGGCCCTGACCCTGGCGGACCTCATGCATGTGGATTTTTCCGGCAACGGGGTGGTGTCGCTGCTGGACGCCACGGGCCTGATGTCGCGGTCGCCGAAGATATACGCCACGTTTCTCTTGTGGCTCATGTCCGAACTTTTCGAGCAGCTGCCCGAGGCCGGGGACCTGGAGCGGCCGAAGATGGTGTTCTTCTTCGACGAGGCGCATCTGCTCTTCGACAATGCGCCCAAGGCCCTGACGGACAAGATCGAGCAGGTCGTGCGCCTGATCCGGTCCAAGGGTGTGGGCGTCTATTTCGTGACCCAGAGCCCCTCGGACATCCCGGACGACATCCTGGCCCAGCTCGGGCTGAAGATCCAGCACGCGCTGCGCGCGTTCACGCCCCGGGAGCAGAAGGCCGTGCGCACGGTGGCCGAAAGCTTCCGCCCCAACCCGCAGTTCGACACCGCCTCCGTCATCACCGAGTTGGGCGTGGGCGAGGCCCTGGTTTCGACCCTGGACGGCAAGGGCCGGCCCGGTGTGGTCGAGCGGGTGCTGATCCGCCCGCCGCAGTCCCGGATCGGCCCCCTCGACGCCCAGGACAGGGCGCGGATCATGGATCGTTCGCCCCTCAAGGGGCGGTACGAAGCTGTCCTTGACCGGGAGTCCGCCTTCGAGCGCCTGCAGGCCCGCGCACGCGAGGTCCTTGAGACCGCGCGGGAAGAGAAGCGGGGCCGGGAGGACGACGGCGCCTTCGGGTGGCTTTCGGGGTCCAGCCGCAGGCAGGGCGTGGCCGAGGCGCTGGTCAAGAGCACCGTGAGGACCATAGGCAGCCAGTTGGGCCGGCAAATCATACGGGGAGTCCTCGGATCGCTTTTCGGCGGCCGGAGGTAGGCGTGGTGGCACGTTCGTCGACAGACACGGGAGCGGGTGCATGCGGAGAATGAAATGGCTGTGAGCAGGACGGGATCGGACAGGCAGGACACCGCGGACTTCGTGGCCGTCATCGGAGCCTCGGCAGGGGGGCTGGAAGCGCTGCGCCCCCTTGTGGAGGGCTTGGAACCGCGAGGCAGCGCATGCTTCATCGTCGCGATGCATCTGGCGCCCGGCCATGCCAGCCTGCTGGGAGAGCTGCTGGCCTGCCCCGCCTGCCTGCCCGTCGTCGAGGCCTCGGACGGGATGGCGCTGCTGGCGGACCGGATAGCCGTCATTCCGCCAAACCGGCACGCCTGGGTAGAGAGCGGGCTTCTGCGGCTGCAGCCTCCGGACCAGGGCGACAGGCCGGTGCCGAACATCGACCTCCTGTTCGCGTCCGTGGCCCGGGAATGCGGACGGCGCGGTGTCGGGGTCATCCTTTCGGGCATGGGGGCCGACGGGGCGGAGGGGGCCGAGGCGATCAGGGCCGCCGGGGGCCTGGTTCTGGTGCAGGATCCCGGCGAGGCGGGCAAAAGCGGCATGCCCGAGTCGGCCCTGCGCACCGGGGCGGCCGACCATGTCCTGGACATCGCCGGCATCGTCCGAAGCCTCAACACCCTGGGCGAAAACCCCGCGGAAGATGATCCGGACGAAGCGACGGCGTTTCGCGGCATCCTGGACGCGGTCTGCGCCCGCACCCAGGTCGATGTCACGCAGTACAAGGAAGCGACCCTCCGGCGGCAGATCGAGAAACGTGTCCGTTCGTTGAATCTTCCGTCCCTGGGGGCCTATCTGGAATACCTGAGCGGAACGCCCGAGGAAGCGGGGATCCTGCAGCAGAGCTTTCTCATCTGCGTGACCTCTTTTTTCAGGGATCCGGACACGTTTCGGGTGCTCGGGAAGCTCCTCGAGGAACTCGTGGCGGAGAAGCAGGACGGCGATTCGCTGCGGGTCTGGATTCCGGGGTGCGCCACCGGGGAGGAACCCTATTCCATCGCCATGCTGCTTTCGGATATCCTGCGCAAGCACGACCGCAGGCTGGACATTCGGATTTTCGCCACGGACATAAGCCCTTCCTCCATCGAGTTCGCCAGGGCCGGTATGTATCCCGCAGCGGCCCTGGAGAAGCTCGATCCCGCCTGGCTGGACCGCTATTTCACGCCCGAGGGGGCGGCGTTCAAGGTGGACAAGGCGGTGCGCGAGGTCTGCGTTTTTTCCGCGCACGACGTCATCCGCCATCCTCCGTTCATCCGCATGGACCTGGTCAGCTGCCGCAATCTCTTCATCTATCTGAAGCCGGCCATGCAGGAGGCCCTGTTCAACAATTTCCATTACGCCCTGAAGGCCGGGGGGCTGCTCCTGCTCGGCAAGTCCGAATCGGTCGGCCCGGTCTCGAACCTGTTCGAAGTCGTCGATGGGCGCAGCAAGATCTTCCGCCGCAAGGCGGCGCTGACGTCGCGAACCCCGCGCTTCGACACCCGGACTCCCGTCTTCGCCCCGCTGAAGTTGAGCTCGTCGTCGGTTGAAGAGCTGCCCGCAGTGCTCGCCGACAAGGCCCGGGAAACCCTGCAGTCCCTGTATTCCCCGCCCGCCATCCTGGTCAGCAGGTCGTTCGAGATCCTGCACTTTTTCGGAAACGCCAAACGGTATCTGACCATCCCCGAAGGCAGCGCCGATTTTTCCGTCATCAGCCTTTGCGTGCAGGGCCTGCGGGCTGAACTCAAGACCCTTTGCTACCGCATCTCCCAGGACGAAGCGACGCGCCTGGGCGGCCTGGTGAACACGGTCGAGCTTCCCGACGGTCCGGCCCGTGTGCGGCTCATCCTGCACAAGGTGCCCGTGGGGCAGGACCAGTCCGATTTCGCCCTGCTCGTCTGTTTCGAGGAATTTCCTCCCGAAGGGCGGGCGTTGGAGGGAGAATCTGGACCGGCGGCTCCCGCGGCTTTTCCCGAACCGGGGCAGGCGGCCCAGGAGGAGATCCTGCGCCTGCGCCGGGAGCTGGCGGAGACCAGGGAGCATCTGCAGGCGCTGATCGAGGAACTGGAGTCCTCCAACGAGGAGCTGCAGTCCATGAACGAGGAGCTCCAGTCGTCGTCGGAAGAGCTGCAGTCCTCCAACGAGGAGCTGCAGGCCTCCAACGAGGAACTGAGCACCCTGAACGACGAGATGCGCATCAAGTCCATGGAGTTGCTGGAGCTGAACACGACCCTGACCAACATCCAGGAATCCATCGGCATGGCCCTGGTCGTGGTCGACCAGGATGGGAGGGTCACGCGTTTCAACGCCCAGGCCGTGCGTATCTTCGGCCTCATGCGGGGCGATGTCGGGAGGCAGCTCTGCAAGATTCCCTGCTATCTGGATCTGCCCGGCCTGCAGGAGCTGATTGAAGGGGTCGTTTCCAGCGGCCTGGGCCTGATCCAGCGCGTGTCGCAGGGCCGGCAGTTCTACCTCATGCAGATCGCCCCGTATGTGAACGAGGGAGGGCAGCACACCGGGGCCGTGCTCATCTTCACCGACATCACGGATCTGCATCAGGCCGAGGAGGCGCTGAGCGAGACGCGCCGGCAGGCCGACCTCCTGGCCCGGCTCGTGGAGACGTCCTCCCAGCCCTTCGGCATGGGGTACTCCGACGGCCGCATGGGCATGTGCAACGAGGCGTTCCGAAACCTTCTCGGGTACAGCCGGGAGGAGATGGAGACCCTCGACTGGTCGCGGGACATGTCTCCCCCGGAGTGGGTACAGCACGAACAGGATGTCCTCCGCCGCCTGCATGAAACCGGGGTTCCGGTGCGCTACAGGAAGGAGGTCCTGCGCAAGGACGGCTCGAGAGTGCCCGTGGAGCTTTTTGCCCATGTCATCCATGACGAGGACGGTGCGCCGCAGCACTACTACGCTTTTGTCACCGACATCAGCGAGCGCCTGCGCCATGAGGCCGAGGCGCGCAGGTGGGCCATGATCTTCGAGAACGCGGAGTTCGGGATGGCCATGTCCCGTGCGGCCGACGGCCGCATCCTCGCCGTCAACCCCGCCTTTGCCAGGCAACGCGGCTATGAGCCGCAGGAACTCGTGGGGAAATCGTTCCTGGATATTTACGCCCCGGAAGTGCGTGCGGAGGTCGGGGTCAAGGTCAGTGAAATCACCGATGCCGGTCACGGGGTTTATGAGTCCGTGCACATGACGCGCGACGGGCGGACATTTCCCGTCTTCATGGATGTCTCCGTGATCCGCGACGAGGGCGGACGCCCTGACGTGCGCATCGCCTATTCCCTGGACATCACGGAAAAGAAGAAGGTCGAGGCCGCCCTGCGTGAGAGCGAGGAGCGCTTCCGGACCGTGGTCGAGACGGCTCCGGAAGCCATCTTCATCCAGGTCGGCGGATGCTTCGCATATGCCAATCCGATGGCCACGGCGCTTTTCGGCGCAGAGAGCCAGGATATCCTGCTGGGCGTTCCGGTGGCGGAACTCTTCCACGAGGATTGCCGGGGGCAGGTGCTCGAGCGGATCTCCATCCTGAACCGGGGGGAGGGGGTCGTTCCGGCCACCGGGGAGCGGATCGTGCGTCTGGACGGCCGGGTTGTGGACGTGGACGTGTCTGCCGTGCCTTTCACCTACCAGGGGGCGAGCGGCTCCCTGGTCTTTGCCCGGGACATCACCGAACGCCTGGCCGCAGAGGCGGCCCTGCGTGCGGCCAGGGACGCGGCAGAGGCGGCCAGCCGCGCCAAGAGCGAGTTTTTGGCCAACATGAGCCACGAGATCCGTACGCCCATGAACGGCATCCTGGGCATGGGCCAGTTGCTGCGCTACACCAAACTGACCGCCGAGCAGAGGGAGTGCCTGGACAGCATCGACGTCTCGGCCTCGAACCTTCTGACCATCATCACCGACATCCTCGACCTCTCCAAGCTGGAGGCCGGGAAGCTGCGCCCCGAGGAGCAGTGCGCCTCCTTCCGATCCGTGGTGCAGGACGCCGTATCCATCCAGTCAGCACGCATCCGCCAGAAGAACCTGCAGTTCGAAGTGCACATCGACCCCGCCGTGCCGGACGGCGTGTGCGGGGACATGCTGCGCTACAAGCAGATTCTGCTCAACCTGCTCGGAAACGCCATCAAGTTTACGGAATACGGCGGCATTACCCTCTCCGCATCGGTTGCGGCGGAAAGCGAGGATGTTGTCCAGGTGGCACTGAGCGTCCGGGATACGGGCATCGGCATAGCGCCCGAGGTGCTGCCGCGGATTTTCGACCCCTTCGAGCAGGGCGCCACGTCCACCACCCGCAGGTACGGCGGCACCGGGCTCGGCCTGACCATCAGCCACCGCCTGGCGAAGATGCTCGGCGGTGGCATCAGGGTGCAGAGCTCCCTGGGCAAAGGCAGCGAATTCACCGTCACCGTGCCCCTCAAGAAGCGCTTTGCCCCCGAAGCAGGGCTCGGGCACGGCGTTTTCGCCCCGCCCGTGGAGTGGGACGGTCCTTCCCTGCGCATCCTGGTGGCCGAGGACAACGCCGTGAACCAGCTTTTTGCGGTCAGGGTGCTTGAGAACATGGGGCATGAGGTCAGGTGCGCCTCCGACGGGCTTGAAGCACTCAACCTCTGGCGTGACGACACGTTCGACTGCATCCTGATGGACGTGCAGATGCCGGTCATGAACGGCGACGAGGCCCTGCGGCGGATTCGCGAGGAATCGCCCAGTCATGTGCCGGTCATCGCCATGACGGCCTACGCACTCCCCGGGGACAGGGAGCGTTTTCTGAGCACGGGATTTGACGGGTACCTTTCCAAGCCCATGATGGTGCCGGATCTGGCGGAAGTCCTGCGGACCGTCACCACAGGGGCGGGCAGGGACGCGTAGGGAAAAGAAAAAGGCCGGGAAACCGGCCTTGATTTTTTGTGGAGCGGGAAACGAGATTTGAACTCGCGACTTCAACCTTGGCAAGGTTGCACTCTACCACTGAGTTACTCCCGCGTTCGAAGTGAAAGGTCTCCTAATCAGAAGCCGTGAGCGAGGCAAGCATTTTTTTGCCATGATCAGGAAAAAGAAAAGGCCGGAAAACCGGCCTTTGTCTTCTGGAGCGGGAAACGAGATTTGAACTCGCGACTTCAACCTTGGCAAGGTTGCACTC
>CALMTS010000408.1 GCA_937872685.1 uncultured Desulfomicrobium sp. | reverse complement strand
TTTGCAGCGAAAGCTGCACACCCACCCGTTTCACAGCGAATGGACTGCACACGCAAAAAATCCCCGCGGGTCGTCATAACCCGGGGGATTTTCGGGGTCGGCGGGCCGTGGGCCGGCTCAACTGGTCATTCGTACCTGGCCCAGCGCAGGGGCTCCTCATACTGCACCCCGATGACGTAGCCTCCCGCAGGGGACGGCACGCACCATTTCACCCGTGCCCGCACGTCCCGGGCCAGGCCGACCAGGTCCTGGGCCAGCCGGATCATGACGCTTGCCCCTTTTTCCAAGGGCTCGGCATGCATGAAACACAGACCACCGCGACTGAAATTGGACACCGTGGCCGGCCGGGAGCCGGACGCCAGGGACGTGGTGATCTGGACCAGATACTGTTTTTCATGACGCGGCCATTGCCGGCGGTTGATCTTTGGCAGCATGCATGCCTCCTTCCTGAACCTGGAAAATCTGCGCCCACCCTACCCGCAATCGGACAAAAAAGACAGCACGATCAGCTGTCCCCGTAAATCCTCTGCACTTCCGACTCGTTCATGTTGAACGTGTGTTCGGGCCCCGGGAACACGCCGTCACGGACGTCCCGGGCGTAGGCGGCCAGGGCGTCCCTGGCCTTGGCGCCCAGTGTTTCGTAACGCTTGACGAATTTGGGCGTGAAGCGGTCGAAGAGGCCCAGGGTGTCGTGGTGGACCAGCACCTGGCCGTCGCAGGCCACGCCAGCTCCGATGCCGATGGTCGGGATGGAGAGGCGCTTCGAGATGAGCTCCGCAACCTGCACGGGAATGCACTCCAGCACGATCATGAAGGCGCCGGCCTCTTCCAGGGCCAGGGCGTCCTTCAGCAGCTTCGCGGCCGCCTCGGCCGTTCTGCCCTGCACCTTGTAGCCGCTCAGGGCCGTGGCCGACTGCGGGGTCAGCCCGATGTGGGCGCAGACCGGGACGCCGGCCCGCACCAGGGCGCGGACCTGGGGCGCAATCTCCTCACCGCCCTCGACCTTGACGGCCTCGCAACCGCCCTCCTGCACCAGTCTCCCGGCGTTCTCCAGGGCCTGGGCCGGCGAGATCTGGTAGCTCAGAAACGGCATGTCCGTGATCATGAAGGTATCCTTGGCGCCGCGCCGCGCCGCGCGGCTGTGGTGGATCATGTCGGCCATGGTCACGGGCACGGTCGAATCGTATCCGAGCACGACCATTCCCAGGGAATCGCCGACGAGAACAATGTCGACCCCGGACTCCTGCGCCAGAAGAGCCGACGGATAGTCATAGGCCGTCAGCATGACGATCTTCTCGCCGCCCTTCTTCATCTGCAGGAAGTCGTTCAAGGTCTTCATTGTTCCCCTCCGCTCGTGATTTTCTTGATTTCGTTGTCAGGCCCGACCAGAACCACCACAGGCTCGTGACCGGGAATCTCCCCGGGCGTGAGCTGGACATAGGAGGCGATGATGACCCGCTGCCCGCGGCTGCCCTTGTGGGCCGCGGCGCCGTTCAGGCAGATCTCGCCCTTCTGTCCCGGGATGACGTAGGTGGACAGGCGTTCGCCATTGTCCACGTTGTAGATGTCCACGCGCTCGTTGAGGTAGAACCCGGCGGCACGGATGAGGTCCGGGCAGATGGCCACGGAACCTTCGTAATCGACCTCCGCGCCGGTGATGGTCGCGCGGTGCAGTTTGGCCTGCAGAAACGTACGTAAAGGCATTTATCTCTCGAATGGTATGTGCATGTTGTCGATCAGGCGGGCCTTGCCCAGACGCATGGCCACCGCGGCCAGGACATCCCCCCGGACCTGCCCGACGGTTTCGATGGTGTCGGGATCGACCAGTTCCAGGTAATCGAGGCGCCCCATGGGAATGTTCGCCTCAAAGTATTTCATTACGGCTTCCCGCAGGCGGTCCGCATCGGCCTCGCCGGAGCGGACCAGGCTCTCCAGCAGGAGAAGCCCCTTGCGGATGTGCGGGGCCACGGCGCGCTCTTCGTCAGTCAGATAAACATTGCGCGAGCTCATGGCCAGGCCGTCGGCCTCGCGCACGATGGGGCGGCCCTCGACGCGCACGGGGATGTCCAGTTCGCGCGTCATCTTGCGGATCACGGCCAACTGCTGCCAGTCCTTCTGGCCGAAGACGGCGAAGGTGGGTTGGACCAGGTTGAAAAGCTTGCACACCACCGTGGCCACGCCACGGAAATGAACGGGCCGGGAGCGGCCGCAGAGGTTTGCGGTCAAATCGGGTACCGTGACCCAGGTGCCGTGGTCCGGGGCGTACATCTCGTCCCTGACCGGGGTGAACAGGGCGTCGACCCCGCACTCGCGGGCCAGGCCCGAATCGCGCTCCAGATCCGAAGGGTAGTTCTCCAGATCCTCGCCGGGGCCGAACTGGGTCGGGTTGACGAAGACGGAGGCCACCAGCACGTCGCAGTTCTCCCTGGCCCAGCGCATGAGGCTCAGATGCCCTTCGTGCCAGTACCCCATTGTCGGGACCAACCCGACCGTGAGACCCTCGCGGCGCCAGACCAGCCCGAGCTCCTGCATGGCGGCGGGAGTCGTGATGCGCAGCATGTCATTCATTTGCCCGCTCCCGACTGCACCAGCATGTCGAAACATTCGCAGCCGCAGTCGCACACGATCTGGTCGCCCTTGCGCCGTCCGTCGGGATCGTCGACCACGTCGAAAAGGATGCCTGAATCGCGCTCGTACTCGAATTCCATGCCGATGACGTCCACCATGCCATAGAGGCCGCACTTGCGGCAGATGAAATCCCGCAAGTCTCCGAATCTAGCGTGCATTGTCGTCCTCCTGCGAGAGGCTCAGGCTCTCCAGTTGGATGTTCAGGGCCTGCGTGGATATGTGGATCTCGCGCGTGGACAAACCCAGGGAGACCAGCATGGCCAAAAGGCTCAGCCCAAAGAGGATTTTTCCCATGAATACAAGGCCGGCAAAGAGAAAAAACATGCACAGGACACACAGAAAAAGGCCCAGCACGCCGTAGAGCTGCATGAGGCGGATGAGATTGACGCGCACGCGCAGGCTCTCGATCTGGGCCAGCAGGGACGGGCCGTGGTTGGCCTCGTAGCGGTCGTGCAGGGTCCGGATGCGGGCGCCCAGGGCCAGAAAACGGTTGGTGTAGGCCAGCAGGACGAGGGACAGGGTCGGAAACAGCAGGGCCGGAGTGGTCAGAGTTATTTCCATATTATATTGATATTCCTCAAGATTCACACAGTGCACGCAACTCTTCGAGTTCATCCCAGCGGGTCAGCAGCGCGTCCAGTTCGGACTCCAGGACTTCCAGCCGGGCGGCTTCGGCGGCAATGACGGTGTGGTCGGCGGTATAAAATTCGGGGTCGTTCATCTGTTCCTGCAGGGCGGCGATATCCGCCTCCAGGGTCTCGATGCGTCCCGGCAGGGCTTCAAGCTCAAGATTCTCCTTGTACGTCAGCTTGCGCGCCTTCGGGGCCTTGGCCCTGGAGACCTTGACCGGGGCCGGCGCCGGCTCCTCGGGCTGCGGGCGCTGGCTCAGCCAGTCGTCGTAGCCGCCGGCGTACTCCACCACCCTGCCATCGCCCTCGAAGACCATGCAGGAGGTGACCGTGTTGTTCAGGAACTCGCGGTCGTGGCTGACCACGAGCACGGTGCCGGCGAATTCTCCGATGAGCTCTTCCAGAAGTTCAAGGGTCTCCTGGTCCAGGTCGTTGGTCGGCTCGTCGAGGACGAGAACGTTGCAGGGCCTGGTGAAGAGGCGGGCCAGGAGGAGCCGGTTGCGTTCCCCGCCCGAAAGGACGCGCACGGGCGTCTGGGCCCGGTCCGGGGTGAAGAGGAAATCCTTCAGGTAGCCGATGACGTGGCGGCGGTTTCCGTTGACATCGACATAGTCCGAACCGTCGCCCACGATGTCGCGCGCGGTCTTGGACTCGTCCAGGATGGAGCGCATCTGGTCGGAGTAGGCCACTTCGAGCCTGGTGCCCTGCCGCACTTCCCCGCTCTGCGGGGCCAGGTCGCCCAGCAGCAGCTTGAGGAGCGTCGTCTTGCCGGCGCCGTTGGGGCCGACGATGCCGACCTTGTCCCCGCGCATGATGCTGGTGGAAAAATCGCGGATGACCGGGGCGTCGCCCCAGGCGTAGGAAATACTGTTGACCTCCAGGACCAGCGAGCCCGACTTGCGGGCCTCCTGGATCTGCATGGCCAGATTGCCCGTGCGCTCGCGACGCTGGCGCCGCTCCTGGCGCATGGCCTTGAGGGCCCGCACGCGCCCCTCGTTCCTGGTGCGCCGGGCCTTGATGCCCTTGCGGATCCAGATCTCCTCTTCCTTGAGCTTCTGGTCGAACTTGCGCCACAGGGTCTCTTCCGTGGCCAGCACGTCGGCCTTGCGCTGCAGGAAGGTGTCATAGTCGCAGGCCCAGTCCACGAGCTGCCCGCGATCCAGTTCCAGGATGCGGTTGGCCACATGGCGCAGGAACATGCGGTCATGAGTGACGAAAAAGAGGGTGCGCGGCTCCTTGACCAGAAACTCCTCCAGCCAGCGGATGGCTTCCACGTCCAGGTGGTTGGTGGGTTCGTCCAGGAAAAGGATGTCGGGTTCGCCGGCCAGGGCTCGGGCCAGGAGAGTCTTGCGCTTCACGCCGCCGGACAGGGAGGCGAACTGCGCGTCGGGATCCAGTGCCAGATGGGTGATGACGGTGTCGATCCGGCGGGTCAGGCTCCAGCCGGCCTGGTCGTCGAGCATGCGGTGGGCGCGATCGAGCAGCGCCTGATCCGCGCCGGCGCCGGCCCGGCCTTCGTATCGCAGGGCGGCCAGGCACAGCCCTGCTTCCCCCGCGCCCGAGGCCACCACTTCGTACACCGTGCCCCCGAGATCCGCAGGCACCTCCTGCGGCAGAGTGCCGGTGCTCAGGCCCTTGCTCCAGCCGACCTCGCCCGCGTCTGGGGAGAGCTCGCCGGACAGGACGCGCATGAGGGTGGACTTGCCCTCGCCGTTGCGGCCCAGAAGACAGATGCGTTCGCCGGCATGGATCTGCAGGCTGACGTCGTCCAGCACGGGTGATCCGGAAAAGGTCAGGGTGAGGTTGCTTGCGCTGATGAGTGCCATGGATTGGTATGGAGACTGGTTGGTTGTTCAGACGCCCCGACTACTAGGGAGAAACACCCGGATTGTCCAGACGGGATTCAGCGCCGGAAAATGCGGGCCCAGCGCAGGATGTTGAACATGCTGGCCAGGGCCTGGGCGAGATAGGTCAGGGCGCAGGCCGTGAGGATCCGCCGCGCGGCGGCCTCGTCCTCGGGCGGGATGTAGCGGCCTGTCTTGAGCAGGGGCAGGGCGCGCGAAAAGCTGGCGTCGATCTCCACGGGCAGGGTCACAAGGTGCACGGCCACCGGGATGCCCAGCACGCAGACGGCGGCGGCCAGGAGCAGCCGCCCCACCACCGGCACCTGCAGGGCTGCGCCGAGGAGAGGGGCGACCATGATGGCTGCGGCGCCGATGCGCTCGGCCCAGATCCCGAAACGGACGAGGCCCGTGCGGAAACGCAGCAGCCCGTCGCCGCTCTGGTCCTGCAGGGCGTGTCCGATCTCGTGGGCGGCCACGACCACGGCCGTGAGGCTGCGCCGCCCCGTCATGGCGGGGTTGAGGCGCACGACCTTCTCCAGGGGATCGTAGTGGTCGCCCTTGTCCGTGGTCTCGACCCGCACGCCCTCGAGCCGCAGGTCCTCGACGAGGAGCCGGGCCAGGTCGATGCCCGTTCCGGAGAAATACTCCTCCCGGCCGTAACGCTCCAGCACGTGCCGGGCCCACAGGCCCGGACCGGCGATCAGGACGATGAGCGCAACCAGCGCCAGCCCGTACAGCATCAGACCTTGCCCACGGGGGCGAGGTACAGGGCGAACTCCTCTTCGCCGTCCACGCCCAGGAATTCGTCCAGGGCCTGCTGGTGGAAGGCGGCCACGGCGCAGGCGCCGCACCCCACGGCCTGGGCGGCGAGGTAGAGGTTCTGGCAGGCGTGGCCGGCATCCAGGGCGATGACGCGGTGGGCGGCCTCCATGTAGCGCCACTCCATGCGGTAGGGGACGGTCGTCCAGATGAAGGCCAGCGGCGCCCGGGCCACGAACGCCTGCATGAGCACGGCCTCGTGCAGGCTGGCGGTGAAATCCGGGCCGGCTTCCCGCTCGCGCACCAGGGCGTGGTCGAGAGGCAGGTAGCGGTACAACCCCCGGGCCAGGCCTTCGCAGTCACGCGCCACGACGTACGTCTCCAGGGCGTGACGGCACCCGGCCGAGGGCACGGTGCGAAAAACGCTGGCCGCCCCGCCCTTGCGGCGCACGCCCTGCACCGCCCAGAGCAGGAAGCCGAGCTCGTCCACGCCCACGGACTCCTCGCGCCAGGCCCGGTGGCTTTTGCGGCCGGCCAGGGCCCGGGTCAGGTCGATGCGCCCGGCGAACTCCCCGGCAGGGTCCTGCGGCAGGGGGATGACGGCCTGGTCCGGACGCGGCGGCTTCTGCACGGGCGGCGGAACCACTCCGCGGTTCTGATCCGAGCGGGAGAAGTCGATGAGCAACCGCAGATCGTCCTTGAGAAAAGCGCGCATGCTTTTCATGTCCGGGATGCGCCCGCTCATACTCCCTCCTCCGCCGTCTCGCCGGGCGGCGTCCCACCGCCGTCCTGGGCCAGGACCAGCCGGCGGTAATAGGCCAGGACCAGGCAGGTCATGGGCAGGGCGATGAGCAGGCCGAGCATCCCGAGGAGCTTGCCCCAGATGGACAGGGACAGGAGCATGACGGCCGGCGAAAGTCCCATGGCCTTGCCCATGATGCGCGGCACCAGGATGACGTCCTGCACGATCTGCGCGGCCACGAAAACCGCGCCCGTCAGCCCCAGGACGACCCAGAAGGACTGTCCCGTCTCCAGGGCGTGGATGGCCGCCACCAGGACGGCCGGGATGGCCCCGAGAATCTGCAGGTAGGGCACCATGCTCATGACGCCGAGCATGATGCCGATGAGGATGCCCAGAGGCAGCCCGATGAGGAAGAACCCTGCGGCGAAGACGACGCACAGGGCGCCCGAGATGACGACCTGGCCCCGGAAGTAGCGGTTCATGGCCTGATCGAACTCCTCGACGAACGAGACCACCCCGGCCCTGTACGGGGCCGGGATCATCTCTTTCCAGACCACCCGCACCTTCTGGAAATCCAGGAGCAGGAAGATGAGGTACATGAAGACCACGCCGGGCACGACCAGGGCCATGATCAGGCTGTAGGTGCCGGAAATGAGCCCCATGAGGCCGGGCAGCAGCCGGCGCAAGGCGGCCTGGGCCATGGAGATGAAGCTGTCGGTACGAAAGAAGTTCTGGACTTCCGGGGTGTTGAAGTAGTCGCGCAGGGCCTGCCAGACATCGGGCGGCAGGCGTTTGGACGCCGCTTCGGCCAGCTTGGAGTTGCTGACCAGATCGGAGATGAGGCGCCCCATGTGGCTGATCTCGCGTCCCATGAGGGGCACGACAACCCAGAAAATCGCGGCCACGACCAGCACGAAGAGGAGCAGGGTCAGGCCTATGGCCAGGCTCCTGTTCTTCACGACGCCCTGCACGCGGACCACCAGGGGGTTCATGATGTAGGCCAGCAGCAGGGCCACGGCGAAGGGGATGAGCACGTCGCTCAGGTAGCCCAGGACGGCGATCACGGCCCAGAGAAGGCCGGCCGACATGGCCATGCGCACGACCCGGTCGAAGGAGTACGGTTTGCTGTCGAGAATCATCGGCCCTCCGGGGAACGATTGCGGCGTTGAGGTCGGGGCATCCCCGTGCCCCGGCAGATAGCAGACTCGCGCATGCCTTGGAAGCCCGGAGGGGCGCGTCCCTTGATTTGAGACGCCCCATCACCTACAAAAACGCATCCCGACCGCAAACCACAAGGTGCCCGCCATGTTCGAAGCCCAAAGCATCATCGCCTTCCTGACCCTGGCCAGCCTCGAAATCGTGCTGGGCATCGACAACATCGTCTTCATCGTCATCATCACCAACAACCTGCCCGAGGCGGTCCAGCCCAGGGCCCGCAGGATCGGCCTGGCCCTGGCCATGCTGACCCGCATCGCGCTTCTCTTCGCCATCACCTGGGTCATGGGGCTGACCGCCACGCTCTTCTCGGTCATGGAGCACGCCGTGTCCGGCCGCGACCTGATCCTCCTGGGCGGCGGGCTCTTCCTCATCGCCAAGGCCACCTTCGAGATCCATGAGAAACTGGAGCACAAACCCGAGGAGGACATCCGCCTCCGCAAAAGCCTCGGCTTCATCTCGGCCGTGACCCAGATCGCCTTCCTCGACATCATTTTCTCCCTCGACTCGGTCATCACCGCCGTGGGCATGGCCAACAACATTTCCGTCATGATCGCGGCGGTCATCGCCGCCGTGGCCGTGATGCTCCTTTTCGCCGACGCGGTCAGCGGCTTCGTCAAACGCCAGCCGACCATCCAGATCCTGGCCCTGTCCTTCCTCATCCTCATCGGCGTGTTCCTCGTCGCGGAGAGCCTGGGCAAGCACATCGACCGGGGTTACATCTACTTCGCCATGAGCTTTTCCCTGTTGGTGGAAGTGCTGAACCTCCGGATGCGCAGAGTCAGCGCCAAATAAAGGTCCTGGGCGCGTTTTCCCTGGCCGAGGTGCTTCTTGCCATGCGCCCCGGCCTTGACTACAATGAAAAACTTTATTTTTCCGGGAGTATCGCACATGGCCTTCCCCCCCACGTATTTTCATGCCTTCCTCGAGACCTGTTCCGTACACAGGGACAACCTGGCCTTCATCTACCGCGTGGGCGAGGACGAGTTCCGGGTCACCTACGAAAAATTCTTCGAGGACGTGCTCATCCTGGCCCGGGCCTTCAAGGCCAACAAGGTCCGCCGTGGCGACAAGATCTTCCTCCTGTCCGACAACCGCTACGCCTGGATCGTCACGGACATGGCCCTGCAGGCCCTGGGCGCGGTCAGCGTGCCGCGCGGCTCGGACACCCCTCCCAGCGAAATCGAGTTCATCGTCAACCATTCGGGCGCGGAATTCCTCGTCATCGAGTCGGAGAAGCTCTACAAGGACTGCCAGACCCTGATCAAAACCCTGAAGCTCAAGGGCCTGTTCATCATCGCCGGGGAGGAGAAGCACTCCTGGTTCGACAAGGCCGTGAGCTACACGGAACTCCTGCGCGACCGCACCATCGAGCCGCGCGACATCGAATGGTTCAAGGGACTGGCCGACAAGATCACCCCCGAAGACCTGCTGACCATCATCTACACCTCGGGCACCACCGGCACGCCCAAGGGCGTCATGCTCAGCCATTCCAACATCATGCACAACGTGCGCACCCTGCCGCCGCTCATCAGGCTGGGCAATGACGACGTCTGGGTGTCCATCCTGCCCACCTGGCACATCTTCGAACGCACGGCCGAATACATCGCCATCTTCAAGGGCAGCTGCCTGGTCTACTCCTCCATCCGCACCTTCGCCTCGGACCTCGAGACATACAAGCCCACCCTGGTGGCCACGGTGCCGCGCATCTGGGAATCCCTCTATTCCAAGATCACGACGGGGCTGAAGAAAAAGGACCCCAGGAAGGCCAGGATCTTCAACCTGCTGGTCCGCGTCTCGGCGGCGTACCGCCGCAACAGCCGGATCATGCGCGACCAGCTGCCCGTGTTCGAGAAAAAGGCCTTCCCCCTGCGCTGGGCGGCCAAGGTCCGGGCCGCCGTGGAGAACGTGTTCCTCTTCCTGCCCAACATCCTGGCCCGCAAGAAATTCGTCCTCGTCCAGGAAAAGTTCGGCGGCCGCCTCAAGGCCGCCATCAGCGGCGGCGGGAGCCTCCCGGCCTACCTGGACGAATGGATCGACGCCATCGGCATCCGCATCATCAACGCCTACGGCATGACCGAGTGTTCACCGGGCATCGCCGGCAGGGGCTTCAACTGCGACATCTTCGGGACCATCGGCCCGCCCGTGGGCGAGACGGACCTGCGCATCGTGAACGATCACGGCGAGGAGGTCCCCAACGGCACGGAAGGCGAGATCCAGGTGCGCGGAGCCCAGGTTTCCAAAGGCTACTACGACAACCCCGAGGCCAACGCCACGGCCTTCACCCCGGACGGATTCCTGCGCACGGGCGACCTGGGCAAGCTGACCCTCAGCGGGGAACTGGTCATCACGGGGCGGGCCAAGGAGATCATCGTCCTGGCCAGCGGCGAGAACGTGGACCCGACCAACATCGAGGCCACCCTGTCCATGTTCCCCTTCGTCCAGGACGCCGTGCTCGTGGGCCAGGACAAGAAGGGGCTGGGCGCCCTCATCGTTCCGGACCTGGAAAAACTGCGCGAATTCGTCTTCGAGAAATACAACCAGGTCCTTGACGAGACCGAAAGCGCCCTGCGCGACAAGCAGCTTCTGGACCGCCTGCGCGAGGAGATGAACAAGCTCCTCAACGCCAAGAAAGGGTTCAAACCCTACGAGAAGCTCCAGAACATCCATTTCCTGGACAAGGAATTCACCCTGGGCGAGGAGTTGACCAACTCCTTCAAGAAAAAACGCCACGTCATCGAGAAGAA
>CALMTS010000407.1 GCA_937872685.1 uncultured Desulfomicrobium sp. | reverse complement strand
TTCCAGTCGTTTTTCACGTACACGTTCACGTCCTTTTCGGCGTGGGCGTAGATCTCTTCCTGGCCCTTCCGGTCCTCCACGCGCAGTTCGTTGAAGCCCCCGCCCCCCGGCGTGGACAGGGATTTGAAGACCGTGCGCGTCTTGTGCTCGGGCAGCGGGTACGGGACGGGGCTGGCGGCATTGAAGACCCGGCCCGTGATGACGGGCCTGTCCGGGTCGCCTTCCAGGAAGGTGACGATCACCTCGTGGCCGATCCGGGGGATGGCCATGGTCCCGTACTGGCCGCCCGCCCAGCCCTGGGAGACGCGAATCCAGCAGGTGGTGCGCTCGTCGTACCCACCCAGACGGTCCCAGTGGAACTGCACCTTCACCCGGCCGTACTGGTCGGGAAAGATCTCCTCGCCGCCGGGACCGGTCACGATGGCCGTCTGGCCGCCGATGACGCGGTTCTTGCGATGCTCCGAAGCAGGCACGAACCGAGTTGCGTTCGGAATGGCCCGGACGCTGGCCGCATACGTCATGCCCCGGTCGGGCGCCTCGTGCTCAAGCACCTGCGGCTGCTCGCCCCGGTGCGCAACGCGCGCCACCCACCAGCGGCCGTTGAGGTCCTGACGGTGGTGCCCGTAAAGGGTGAAGGTGTGGCCGGGAGCCATCCTGGAAACATCCGTCGCCGCGTCGAGCCAGCGGCTCAGGCTGAAATGGCGCAGCAGTTCGATGTCCGCATAGCGGTCACCGTCCTTCCGCAGCTGATAGAGATGGGGAAAGCGGTATTCCTCCAGGGTCATGCCGACAGGGACGGGGGCCTTTATGGCGTCCGTCTCCGCCCGGACGGCCTGCAGATCGAGCCGCGTCTTCTCGAAATTCCACTCCCTGAAGGTCACGGTGTCGCTGCCGATGGCCTGATTCAGCTCCACCTCGCGCACCGTGGCCGTATCGGCTTCGGTCCCGGCGCCGGGGTGGTAGCGCAGCTCGCTCTCGCCTTCGATGGGAAGGCCGCCTTCCCGGTCCGAGAAACAGAGCACGTGGCGGTCCCGGGAATGCTCGAAGTAGAAATAGACGCCCTCTTCCTCGCACAGCCGGGAGATGAAGTGCAGGGCCGTTTCGCCGTACTGCACGCAGTATTCGCGGGGGGCGTACTCGAAGAAGCATTTGAAGGCGTAGCTGTCGCCCGTGAAGTTCTGTTCCTTGAGGATCTGCTCGATGATCTGCAGGACGCTCATGTTCTGGAAGATGCGGTGGTCCGTGACCAGGCCCAGGAACCACAGGCGCGGGACCAGCGTGCAGCGGTAGTGGGTGCGCAGGTTGGCGGTGTGCAGTTGCCTGAAGCTGCGGACGACGCCGTGGACATGGCGGACCCCGCCGCTCCGGTCGGCGATGTTCAGGCAGGCGGGCTGCCCCAGGAGCCCGGCGAAATCCACGCTGGCGGATTCGTGCACGAGCTCGATCTCGAATTCGTAGGGCCGGTGCGCCTCTTCGGTCCCGGAGAAAGAGTATACCCGGAAACCGCCATCGGCGGGGATTTCGAACGTGAACCAGGACGTATCCGCTGACGGATGATGCATGCGACCTCTCCATGATGCGTGTTGCGATGGATGAATCCGGTCACCTTGCCAGTTTCCGAGCGGCAGACCCAGTGGGCCAAATGTGTAATGTTCTCGAAGAGGAGCTGCTGAACTCCACGTAATCGTCTGGAATCTTTCTGATGAGAGTTTGTAGGGGGGAGGCAGGTTCGGCCTTACGCGCAGGATCGGAAAAAACGAACGCCCCCGGACGATTGTCCGGAGGCGTCTCTGTTTCGCCGCACGATGCCCCCGCCGTCAGCCGGGAGAACAGGCCGCGCCCGATGTGGCGCCCGGGGCGTTCAGGAGTTCCCGCACCTTCTCCATCAGTTCGCTGCTGTCGTAGGATTTGACCACGTATGCATCGGCCGCGATGGATTTGAGGTCGCAGCGGAAACTGTCATAGGCCGTGCTCAGGATGACGGGCAGGTTCACGTGGCGCCGGCGGATGGTCTGCAAAAGGTCGAGCCCTGACCGGGCGCCGAGCTTGATGTCCAGGATGATGAGGTCCGGCCCGTGACGCTCGATCAGCTCAAGAGGGTCTTCGCTCCCATCGGAAGCCGCCACCTCGTATCCGTGCGTTCGCAATTCCTCGGTATAGAGCATGCGAACATGCGCTTCGTCATCGATAACCAGGACTTTCTTGCCGCCCATGCCTCCACCTCCCGACTGTTT
>CALMTS010000406.1 GCA_937872685.1 uncultured Desulfomicrobium sp. | reverse complement strand
CTCGCGCCCTGCGGGCTGTATTGCGGGGGGTGTTTCGCCTTTGCCGGCGGAGAGATTCGGCAGTTGAGCGCGAGGCTGCGGGAGGTTCTGGGGAATTTCGGGGTGTTTGCCAAACGCTTTGCCGAGCTGATGAACGATCCAATCTATGCATCCTACCCGGAATTCGAGAAGTTTCTCGAACATCTGGCCAAAGGGAGCTGCGGCGGGTGCCGCAATGAGGCCTGCAAGCTGTTCGCGTCATGCGGCGTTCGACCGTGCGCCGAAGTGAAGAAGGTGGATTTCTGCTTCCAGTGCGCGGAGTTCCCCTGCGACAAGACGGGGTTCGACGCGCACCTGCACCGCAGGCATGTGGCGATCAATCGGCGAATGAAAGAGATCGGCGTTGAAGCCTTCTACGACGAAGTCAAAAATCTGCCGAGGTATTAGGGCGTTATAAAAGCTCCCTTGGGTTATGGGAGGCCGCTCGGCGGTGATGGACGGGCGTGCCGTCCCTGATGTCTACTGCCTGAAAATGCCCACGCGTTGTCTCGCCGGTACGTGTCGCACGCCCGGGCCTTTTGCAGCGCAATGCATGCGAGATGCATTGCGCCGTCTGGTCTATCTCGCGGCCTGGGCGATGATGGCGCGGCAAAATGCGGGCAGATCATCGGGTTTTCGTGCGGAGATCTGATTCCGGTCCACGACAACTTCCCTGTCCACCCACGTGGCGCCGGCGTTCACCAGGTCGTCCTTGATGCCGGGGGTGGACGTGCAGGTGAAGCCCCTCATGATCCCTGCGGAGATCGGTATCCATCCGCCGTGGCAGATATGGGCGACGATCTTCCCGGCTTCGTGCATTTCGCGGGTGAGTTCCAGGACCTTGGGGTCGCGTCTGAGTTTGTCGGGGGCGAACCCGCCGGCAACGACAAGCAGGTCGAAGTCCGCGGCCTGCTGGTCCGCGATGGCGGCCGTGGATTTGAAGGGGTAGCCGTTCTTGCCTGTATAGACGACTCCCGCCTCAGGCCCGGCGACGACGACTTCGGCGCCTTCTTCGATCAGGCGATAGTATGGGTAGAGAAGTTCCATGTCTTCGAAGATGTTATCCACAAACATCAGTACTCTCTGGCCTTTTAATCTCATCATAAACTCCTGTGTGTTCGTCGTGGGCGGGCGTGATTGCCCCTCCCTCCGTCATCTTTCCCGGCGACTTCCGGTGGTCCCCTGTGAAGCGTCCGCTTCCTTCATCTTGCGGAAGATGGTGCTCCGGTTGATGCCCAGGCGTTTGGCAGCTTCGTTCACGGAGCCGAACCTGTCGATGGCCTGCCGGATGACGGCGCCTTCCAGTCCGTGCATGACATCCTTGAACGAGCGGCCTTCCAGATCGATGTCGGCGAGGGTTTCGTCGCATTCGCAGGGCTGTTCGCGCAGGGTTCGGGCGAAGGGCAGGTCCGGGGCGTCGATGGTGTTCCTGGTGCCGGTGACCACCAGGCCCTGGATCAGGTTCTCGAGTTCGCGCGCGTTGCCGGGCCAGGAATGGCGCAGCAGGGCTTCGTCGGCTTCGGGGGTGATCTCCATGGTGCGTTTGTATTTGGCGCAGAAGAAATCCAGGAACCCGTGAGCCATGGGCAGGATGTCCGCCCGGCGCTCGCGCAGGGGCGGCAGCTTCAGGACGACGACTTTCAGGCGGTAGTAGAGGTCGCTGCGGAAGGCGCCGCGCTTCACCTCGTGTTCGAGATCCTTGTTCGTCGCGGCCAGGATGCGCACATCGACCTTGCTCGCCGCGGTGGCGCCGATCCGCATGACCTCCCGGTCCTGGAGCAGGCGCAGCAGGCGCGACTGCATGGCCAGGGGGAGGTCCCCGATTTCGTCCAGAAAAAGTGTGCCGGACGAGGCCGCCTCGATGAGCCCGATCTTGCCCTGCCTGTCAGCCCCGGAAAAGGTGCCGCTGGTGTAGCCGAAGAGCACCGTCTCGATGAGGCTCTCCGGGATGCTTGAGCAATCGACCTTGATGAAGGGCTTTTCGGATCTGGGGCTGGTCGCGTGGATGTGCCTGGCGACGACGTCCTTGCCCACTCCGGTTTCGCCGACGAGCAGGACGGTGGCGTCCGTCTCCGCGATGTTGCCGGCCTGGGCGTAGAGGTCGCGCATGGCCGGGCTGCGGACCACGCGGGGGTATTTGTCGGCGTAGGCCTGATCGGCCAGGCTCATGGCCTTGTAGGCGTCGAGAAGTTCCTTCTGGATGGCGAGCTTTCGCTTGAGTTCGACGAGGGTGGTCACGTCCCGGATGACGGTGATGACGAAGGCCACCTCCCCGGCATCGTTGAAGATGGGCGTCCCGTCCAGGACGAGCTTGCGCCCGTTGGCGTTCTGGATGCTGGAGCGGCTTTGGCCGGTTTTGACGATCTCGGGGTTGAGGACGACGTCGAAAAGCCCGTGCTTCATCATCTCCACGGCCGACTTGCCCAGGAGGGAGTCCTTGGGGATGCCGGTCAGTTCGCCGTGCCGCTGGTTCAGATAGACGACGATGCCCTCGTGGTCGGTGATGCACACCGCGTCCTTGGAGCTATCGAGAAACTGTTCAAAAAAATT
>CALMTS010000405.1 GCA_937872685.1 uncultured Desulfomicrobium sp. | reverse complement strand
CGAGGCCGTGTTCTTCGCCTCCTCGGCTCTGGAACTATAGATCTCCACATCGTCGAAGCCCAGTATGGCCAGAGGGAGAACAAGCAATTCGGACAGGTCCCAACCTTCCTTTTTGCTGTAGCTGAAGGCCGCCTCGGTATTCTGCGCTCCGGAAACGATGACGTCGCTTTCGGTGCTAGTAATCTCCGCATCCCTGCCCGCATGCACCTGGCTCGCGGACACGGCGACGTTCTTCGCTTCGGCCCTGAGGTCGTTCCCGGCGACCACCAGGCTTCCCGCCTGGGTGACCCGGCTCTCTCCCGATGCTTCGGCCTTGCCGCTGAACAGACTCGATTCGCTGGAGGCGGATGCCTCGGAACGCCTTTCCGGTACTGAGGCGATGAGAATGCCGTCCCGGGCGGCGATATCCATGTCTCCCGCCGCCTCGAGCTGGCTGCCCACGACCGTGACGTCGCCCATGCCGTTTTTTCCGGCTTCGATGACGACGCGATTTCCTGCCCCGAGAACCGCGGCCAGGCTGGAAGAGACGCTGGCGTGCATGGACTCCGATCGGGACGTCCCGAACAGCCCGCCGCTGCTCTTCTGCTTGAACTTGTAGTCGTAACCCTCCTGGCCCGCGACGACGGCGACGTCATTGCCGGCTTCAACCCACACATCCTCTCCGGCCGCCACCGTGCTGCCGCGGACCACGACATCCCCGCCGGCCCTGATGCCGACAGATCCGCCGGCCTCCACCTCGGAGGCCTTGCCGGTCAGGGTGTCGAACCGGCTCTTGGCGCTTCCGGTCTTGCCCTTGCTGTGGGACTCCAGTTCCTGGGCCGTGATGTCCACGTCGCGACCTGCATCCATCTCAATGTTCCCGCCCGCACGCACGTCGCTGCCGACGATGCCGATGTCGCGGCCGGCCTGCATGGCCAGATCCCCCGTGGCCTCGATGGAACCGCGGCGGCCCACGGTCTCGCTGGTGGTCCGCGTGGTCGTGGTCGAGCCGGACAGGGGCGTGTCCCGGAGGACCGGCCCCCGGATGGCGAAGGTCCGGCGCGCGGTCTCGCTCTGGGAGAACGTGGTTTGGGCCGTGTCGGAAATGATGTCCTGGCCGGCGGAGATGGAGACATCCCCGCCCCTGATAAGGCCCGAGGTGTTGTAGAGGGATTGCGTCGCGGCCAGGTTGACCTGTCCGCCCTGCATGGTTCCGAAGGAATTGAAGATGTTCTTGGCGCTGACGGTCAACTGGCCCAGGGCCTGGATCACGCCGGCATTGGCCGTATCCCCCGCAGTGCGGATGTCCGCGTCCCGGCCATAGATGACGGACCCGCCGCGGGCGATGGTCTCCATGCTCCCGGAGCACAGATAGACCACGGGCACCAGTACCTCGCGCCCCGCCACCACGCGGGTTTCGAGCCACACGAGGTCGGCGTCCAGGGCCGCCACCTGTTCGGCAGTCAGAGCCACGCCGACGCTCAGGCCCAGGCTTTCATGGGCCGCGATGGCGTTGTCCAGGAGCGCCCGCAACTGCTCCGCGTCGCTCGTGAAATCCGAGGAAAGCAGCCGTCTTCCGGTCAGGGCGAAAATCTGGTCCCGAACCAGTCGCGTCTCGTAAAACGCGTCACCCAGAAGCTGCTGCTGGGTTCTCGAGATGTCCACGTCGAGACGTTCCAGAAAGTAGTCCGAACCATAAAAGCTCGACATGCTGGTCAGGGCCGGGTTCGTCTCGATAAGATAGCGGTGACCAGGGGCGACGTTGACGGAGAAGAGTCCGTTCGCGGGGATGACGCCGAGGAGGTCGTCGAGATTGCCGAGGGTCGGCGACAGATCCTCGGGCCGGGGTGGAGCGATGACGGACGCCTGCGGACCGGCGCTCCCGCCTATGTCTCCGACACTCGGCGACTGGCCCCCAGGACCGCCCGGGGCGGAGACGGAAGCCTGGGAGCCGACGCCCCCCGCATACGTGACATCCGCTGCGCCGCCGACGGGCAGGCCGAAGTTTTCGGTGATGCCGTTGATCAGATGGTCGGCGCTGATGGACACCGTCCCGCCGGCGCTGATGGAGCCGTAGGCGTTCCCGATGGGAGTGTCGACGACCTCGATTCCGCCGCCCTCCTTGGCGAGACGGGGGCTGCTGTGCTCGTTGGCATGTCCACGGGCCCATTCGATAGTGCGATGCTCGTAAAGCTCCGCACCAGTGTTGATGAACGACGCTGCGTCGATGGAAATGTCGCCCGAGGCTGTGCTGACCGTGCTGGCCGAGTTCAGGAAGGAATCGGCCACGATGTCCAGATCGTTCGCGGCGGCGATGGTCGCCCCGCTCTCCAGGCCCGACGCCTCGTCCCGGGTCACCGATTCTATGTAGGCCGCAACCTTGGATCTGTCCTTGAAGTGCTGGATGGCAACCTTGACATTACTGCTGATCAGGCGATTCTTCAGGCTGGCCACAGTCGAAATCTCTTCGGCCGTTCCCCCCGAAGCGGCGAAACGCGCTTCCGCAGCGGCGATGGCGGCATCCAGTTCGACGCGGGGAAAGGCGTTGCGGTCCAGTCCAAGGCCCAATACCTGCAACTCCTCGGGAACGATAATGATTGCGTCGCGCTTACTGGGCACCAGAGAGGAACTCGGCAGCATTTCGTAAAGATCCTGAGCCTGATCCCAATTGTCTCCGAAAAAGGAATATCTCCCCCCCTGACGGCTTACGACCTCCGTCCCCGACATCACGACGAGATCCGGGTTGATGTTCCGAACCACCTTGGCCCGGATGGACATGCTCCCTGCCAGGGTCTCGATGCTCCCCTCCTCGTTTTCGAGGACCGCCATGGAGGCACCGGACGTCGTGCCCGCAAGCAGCATGTCGCCCAGTGAGAGGATCTCGCCCTGATCGTTGCGCAGGGTCCCGTCCACTCCGTATTCCGCCATGCCGCCGGAATAGAGAAAACCCGTATTGGTCAGATCGCCCCTGACTCCACACAGGCTGTCACCCTGGGCCAGGATCTGGCCACTGTTCACGAGTCCGGCGGACAGAAGCTCCAGTGCGTCGCCGGAGTGCAGAACTCCGTAATTCTCCACGGCTCCCAGCACCTCAAAGCCGAGTCCCGCCTGCCCTAGTATCCGCCCCTGCGGGCCCTGGTTGGATAACGCGCCGGCCACATGGACCGCGCCCCACCCGTCCGTCTCCATCCGACCCAGGTTGCGCAGGTATGCGCCCACGGCGACGGTCATGTCGCCGCCGGCAAGCATCTCGGCGACGTTGAGGAGCGATCCGCCCAGGCGCAGCGACAGGGCGCCGTCGCTCCCCATGATCCCGGCATTGTCGGCATCCCCGGCCGCATCAAGAAGCAGGGAACCCTGGGAAAGGATGCGCCCCGCGTTGGCAAGGCTGCCTCCCAGCCCCAAGGAAGCGTCCCCGCCGCTGTGCAGGACGCCCGTGTTCGAGAGATCTCCGCCGGTGCCGTACGCCGCGTCGCCCACGGCCAGAAACTCGCCGGAATTGTCCAGATCCGCGCCGGAATTCACGGCAACCGCCCCGCCGGAACGCACGGAGCCGGAATTCGCGACGCCCCCTAAGGCCGACACATCCGCCCCGGACTGCGCCGCCAGGCCGCCCGAGTTGTCCAGAGTCCCACCGGCCCGGGCCGTCAGGTATCCCGCGGCCTCGATGCTCCCCGCATTGACGATGTCGCCATCCGCCTCCAGCCACAGGTCCCGCAGGGACGCCATGGACCCAGCGGCAAGGTTGCGCACGGACCCGGCCATGAGCGAGATGCCTTCCACAGAAAACAGGCGGCCAAGATTCTCAAAACTCCCTTTTACGGCGGCGACCAGGCCGCGGCCGGCTTCCATCACCCCCTCGTTGCCCAGCGCAACGGCCGTAATGCCCACGCCGGACTCCGTGCTGATCGTGCCCGAATTGGCGAGGCCGCCGGACACGCCGATCTCCACATCGCCTTTGGCCAGCATCTCCCCTGCGTTGGTCACGGCGCCTTCAGCCTGCACGGAAAGCTCGCCGCCGGAATGCAGCCGGCCCGCATTGTCCACACCGGCCCCGGAGCCGAGCGCCAGTCCCCCGCCTGCCGCCATGTCGCCCGCATTGAGGACATCGCCGGAGCTTCCGGCCGAAAACGACCCCGCGGCATACATCCGGCCCGCGTTCTCCAAGCGCGTCATCGCGTCCGCGTCCAGATTGTTCCCGGCCAGCATCTGCCCCGTGGCGGCATTGAGCAGCATGCCCCCGACGCGCAGGGACACATCGACGTCACCGGTTATCAGCCCCGTGTTGACGGCGTCCCCCGGCAGTTCCAGACTCAAGTCCCCCAACGCCAGGATGCCGCCGTCGTTGTACAACCCTGCGCCAAGGCCGAAAAAGCCGTCTCCGCCCGTCTGAATCCCTCCCGTGTTCCGCACATCGCCCGCGATGTCGAAGAGCAGGTCGCCGGCACTGAGAATCTCTCCCGAATTGTCCAGGAAAGCGCCGACCCGGTAGATCCCGGCTCCGCCGGAATGCATCACGCCGGCGTTCCCCAGGCTCCCGAGGCATTCGACATCGATGCCGGACTGCGCCAGGATTGCGCCCGTATTGTCCAGAGCGGCGCCGGATCGCAGGGTGAAGGCGTCCCCGGCGCTGACACTCCCTCCATTCACGGCGTCCCCATCGGCCGCGACGGCGAGCGCCCCCTGGGAAACCACCCGCCCCGCGGTCCCGATGCGCACCGACCCGGCCCGCAGGGCGGCATCGCCGCCGGAGAACAGGAGCCCCGTGGTTTCAAGAAGCCCGTCCACGTCCACAGCCAGGTTCCCGCCGGTTTCGATGACGCCGGAATTGGCCAGTTTTGTCCCAACGATGCCCGCGCCCGCCCCGGAGGCTATCCGGCCGGTGTTGTCCACGTCGCCGGCCGCAGCCAGGCCCAGGGCTCCGGCAGCCAGGATTTCGCCCGCATTGGCCAGCGCCCCGTCCGAATGCACCGTGGCGGTCCCGCCCGTCTGCAGGCGCCCGGAGTTCGCGAGCCCGGTCCGGGCCTCCACGCTCAAGCCGGTCCCGGCCAGGATGTCTCCATCATTGGCCATGCCCGAACCCGAACGCACAGTGCCAACGCCGCCCGCATGCACTGTCCCGGCGTTGTCCAGGTCTGCTCCCGCCTCCAGGGCCAGAGCGTTCCCCGCCAGGATATCCCCCGTATTGCGCACGCCCCCGCCGGCGCTCACGGCCATGTCGGAACCGGCCTGCAGGAGGCCCGAATTGACGGCAGCCCCGCCGACTGTCGCGTGCATGGAGCCCGCGGCCATGACACGGCCCTCGTTCTCCAGGGAACCCGCGGCTACGGTCAGGTCCGAAGCGTAGAGAATGGATTCCGATCCTGCTCCCAGGCGCACTGCCCCCGCCGCCGCCACTTCGGCCGAATCGCCCGCAGCTAGAGCGCCGTCCACAGTGACGCTCCCGCTCTCCGACGCCACGCGCAAACTCCTGTCTGCGGAAGCCGTGCCCCTGACGGAGATGTCGCCGTCAGCCCGCAGAAAGATATCCTCCGTGGCCCGCGCGAGCCCCTGGAGGTTCACCCCCACGCCCTTCTCCGTGCCCACCAGCCGGATTCGGCCCGCGTACATCCCGCCCAGGGCGCTGGAGTCGATGGACACGGCCGGGGCCCCGCTCCCGTCGGGGG
>CALMTS010000404.1 GCA_937872685.1 uncultured Desulfomicrobium sp. | reverse complement strand
GCTGGCCCGGGCCGGCTGCGTCGCCCTGTCCAACGACGGGGTGCCCGTCGAAAACACGGAACTTTTCCGCCGGGCCATGGAATACGCCGCGGACTTCGGACTCAAGGTCATCGACCACTGCGAGGACCCGTGGCTTGGCAAGGGCGGGGTCATGAACGAGGGTGAGGTGTCGAGCCGTCTGGGCCTCAAGGGCATTCCGACGGTGTCCGAGGCCATGCAGGTGGCGCGCGACATCCTGCTCGCCTCCTACCTGGACCTGCCCATCCATCTGGCCCATATCAGCTGCCGCGAGTCGGTGGAGCTCATCGCCCGCGCCAAAGAGCGCGGCGTGGCCGTCACGGCCGAGACCTGCCCCCACTATCTGCTCTGGGACGAGACGCGGGTCGAGGGTTACGACACCAGCGTGCGCGTCAACCCGCCCCTGCGCACCCGCGACGATGTGCTGGCCCTGCGTCAGGCCGTGCGCACCGGAGTCATCGACATCCTCGTCACGGACCACGCGCCCCACGCGGCCCACGAGAAGGAAGTGACCTTCGCCGATGCGCCGAACGGCATCTCCGGCCTGGATACGGCCCTGTCCCTGACGTACGAGCTGGTGCGCAGCGGTGAACTCGAATTTGGGGATATTTCGCGCCTGTGGTGCTGGAACACGGCCGGGATCTTCAACCTCTCCGCCAACCGCATGCAGCCCGGCGACCCGGCCGATTTCGTCCTCTTCGACCCGGACATGGCCTGGGTGGCCACGGCGGAGGCTCTGCTGTCCAAAGGCAAGAACACGCCCTGCCTGGACAAGGAGGTGCCGGGACGGGTCATGGCGCATTACCTCGGAGGCCGGAAAGTTTTCTCCAGATAGGGCGCGGGATCGTGAAGCGCCTTGAACGAAGGCGGGATTTGGGCTAGCCGTCATCTCTGGAATCGGAACTTCAGCCCGGGAAGGACATGGCCAACATACTCATTGTCGATGACGACATCAGCCTGCGCGAGGTTCTGGAGATCGCCCTGATCAAGAAGGGGCACACGGTCTGGACAGCACCCGATTCGGCCACGGCCCTGGCCGTGCTGCAGAAGCATTCCATAGCCCTCATCCTGCTGGACCTGCGCCTGGGCCGGGAGAGCGGGATCGATCTGCTGGTGCGCATCCGCGAGACCTGGACCGACGTCCCGGTGCTCATGGTCACGGCCTACGCCGACGCCAAGAGCGCCATCACGGCCATGAAGCACGGGGCCAAGGACTACATCTCCAAGCCCTTCGAACTCGATGACCTCCTCTACACCGTGGAGCGGACCCTGGAGACGGCGCGCCTCAAGGAAGAGAACGCCTGGCTCAAGGGTCAGATCAGCCGGCATTACGGCGAAATCATCGGCCAGAGCCCCCAGATGCAGGCCGTGTTCGACCTGGTGCGGCGCATCGCGCCGACCAACATCAGTGTGCTGCTGACGGGAGAATCGGGCACGGGCAAGGAGCTTTTCGCCCGCTGCATCCACAACGAGAGCCGGCGGTCGAGCCACCCCTTTCTGGCCATCAACTGCGGCGGGCTTCCGGAGAATCTGGTGGAGAGCGAGCTCTTCGGTTTCCGCAAGGGCGCCTTCACCAGTGCGGACCGCTCCAAGAAGGGCCTGCTTGAGATGGCCGAGGGCGGGACTCTCTTTCTGGACGAGGTGGGCGAACTGGCCCTCTCCACCCAGGTCAAGCTGCTGCGCTATATCCAGGAGCGCTGTTTCATCCCCCTGGGCGGGACCGAGGAGCTGCGTTCGGACGTGCGCATCATCGCAGCCACGAACCGCAACGTGGAGCAGAGCGTTGCCGACGGGGATTTCCGCGAGGATCTCTACTACCGCCTGAGCGGGGTCAAGGTGCATCTGCCGCCCCTGCGCGAGCGCGGGGAAGACGTCCTGACCCTGGCCGATCATTTTCTGGAGAAGGCATGCCGCGCGCAGAAGCGCCAGCTCGCGGGGTTTTCCCCTGAGGCGCGCAGGAAGCTTCTTTCCTACGGATATCCCGGCAACGTGCGGGAACTGGAGAACATCGTGGAGCGGGCCGTAGCACTGGAGCCCGGCGATGTCGTCACCGCGGACTCCCTGGTCATCTACGAGAAGATCTCCCCTGCGGAGCAGGACGGCGGAATCCAGAAGGTCATTTCGGGCCAGATGACCCTTGACGAGTACCTGGCCGAGCACGAACACAAGGTCATCTCCGAGGCCCTGCGCCGCTGCGGGGGGCACAAGGGGCGCGCCGCGGAGATGGTCGGGCTCAATTTCCGGCAGTTCCGGTACCGCTTGACCAAGTCGGGTGAAAAAGACGAAGATATTTGAACGCTATCCGGCCGACAGACAGCCGGACCGCGAACACGACCACTCAAGGAGACCTTGATGCCTCAGCCGATAAAAGAAGCCGCCTCCATCTGCAAAACCATCATGCGCAACGGCTATGACGCGTATGTCATCAACGCCGCCCTGCAGAGCAAGATCCTTGGAACGTCCAAGGACGCCGAGGTGGAAATCTGCACGGACATTGATCTCGCCGGCCTGAAGAACCTTTTCCCCGAAGTCGCTGCCGGCGAGGGCGACATCGTGGCCCGCATGACCCAGGGCAATTCGACATTCCTCTTCCATCCCGCAGACATGGCCGACGCCTCACACCCCGAGGCCTGCGTGGCCCAGGTCACGGGCAACATGATCCGGAAAATGGAGAAGGACGGTTCCTTCCCTGTCAACCTCGCCTGCCCCTTCATTCCCCGCTCCCGCGACGTGTACGACGGGTTCGAGAACATCTCCGGCGGGCAGATCAGGTTCCAGGGCATTCCCGACGAGACGCTCAAGCACGACTATCTGCGCGCCATCCGGGCTTTGCGCTTTTCGGCCAACTACCACCTGCCCATCGAGGAAAACTCCTGGATGTCCATCATTCGCGCCTCGCGCCGGGTGCTCGACTACGTTTCGGTCACGGACATCATGGACGAGTGGCGCAAGGTTGAGGCGGAGAACATGTGGCGTTTTGCCGAGCTGCTCTTCGATTCCATGATCCTGCACGGCCTGGTGCCCGAACTCGCCGCCCTGAGCCGCATTTTCCAGGTCTTCGACGAGGAGACCGGCCCCGTGTCCATCTGGGCGCACACCCTGAAGGTCATGCAGCATTACCCCGAGGAGCTGCCCTACGACTGGTACGGCACCCTGGCATGCCTCTTCCACAATTGCGGCAAGCTCTATGCCGGCGAGGTCTATGACGGGCGCACGACGTTCTACCAGCACCACCGCATCGGGGCCAAGGTCACGCGCAAGATTCTGAAGCGCCTGCGCCTCAATACCGAGGAAGTGGACATGATCGTCAACCTGGTGCGCAACCACATGCGCTTCCACTTCATGCTCACGGACAAGGGCATCCGCCGTTTCAAGGCCGTGGACGACTACCCGCGCCTCATCGAGATGGCCCGGGCCGACATCAAGGCCAGAAACGCGAACTATACGGAATTCAATCACAATATGAAGATGCTGGAGCGGGCGGACATCCGCGAGGAGCTGCTGGAGCCGCTCTTGAACGGCAAGCAGATCATGGATCTCGCCGGCATCAAACCCGGCCCCGCCGTGGGGCTCATCCGCGACAACCTGCTCCAGGCCCAGATCGCCGGAGACGTGGGTACGGTCGAGGAAGCCGAACGGTTCGTCTTGGCGTACAAGGAAAAAGAACAGCTGTAATACGCTGTTTTCTCATTGTTTTCTCTCTTGCCGAAGGCACGAGGGGCGCGGGCTTCGCGCTCTTTGTGCCTTTGCGATTCCGGACTGCGGAGCAGCATGCGCAATATTCTTGAACTGACCTACGCCGAGCTGGAAGAGGCCGTGCGCGCCATGGGGCATCAGGCGTTCCGCGCCAGGCAGCTGTGGCAATGGCTGTGGCGCAGGGGCGTGCGCGAGTTTTCGGACATGACCAACATCGCCAAGGACTTCCGCGAGCAGCTGACGCGCGAATGGGCGCTGGCCTGGCCCGAAACGGCCGAGGTGCAGAAGAGTTCCGACGGCACGGTCAAGCTCCTGCTGCGGCTGGCCGACGGGGCGCTGGTCGAGACCGTGCTCATCCCGGACAAGGACCGCTACACCCAGTGCCTGTCCTGCCAGATCGGCTGCCCCATGGGCTGCACCTTCTGCAGCACGGGGCTCATGGGCTTCGTGCGGAACATGTCGGGAGGGGAGATCGCGTCGCAGGTGCTGGTGGCCAGGGACTACCTGCGGACCCACGGACTGGCCGAGGAAGTCAAGAATCTCGTGTACATGGGGATGGGTGAACCCCTGACGAACTGGGAGGAGGTCCGGCGCAGCCTGCACATCCTCTCCCACCCCGAGGGGCTGGAGTTCTCCCGTCGCCGCATCACCCTGTCCACCTGCGCCATCAAGGGAAAGCTCGGCGTCTTCGACTCCGAGGGACTGGCCCTGCCGGCCATTTCCCTGCACGCCCCGACCCAGGAGATCCGCGAGCAGCTCATGCCCGGAGCCGCGCGCTGGCATATCGACGACCTGATCCAGACCTTGCAGGGCCTGGAGCTCAAGCCCCGGGAACGGGTGACCATCGAATACATCATGATCAAGGGTGTGAACGACAGCCTCCAGCATGCCCGGCAGCTGGTGCGCCTTCTTTCGCATCTCAAATGCAAGATCAACCTCATCGCCTACAATCCCGGGCCTGGCATCGCGTACGCAGCGCCGGCGCCCGAGGATGTGCTGGCTTTCGAGGAGCTTCTGCGCAAGAAGGGCTTCACCGTGACCTTGCGCAAGAGCAAGGGCCAGGATATCGCGGCGGCCTGCGGACAGCTCAAGACCGAGGCTGAACGCCGCATGAATACGACGAGCATCGAAGAAGAGTAAGGATAAAGGAATGGAACAGCCTGATTTCGACAAGTGCGGTGGCCTGATCCCGGTCATCGCCCAGGACGGGGCGAGCGGAGAGGTGCTCATGCTCGCCTACATGAACGAGGAAGCCTGGAACGAGACCTTGCGCACCGGCGAGGTCCACTATTACAGTCGCAGCCGCAAGACGCTGTGGCACAAGGGCGGCACGTCCGGCCACGTGCAGAAGGTGCTCTCCATCCGCATGGACTGCGACCGGGATACGGTGCTGGTGAAGGTGGAGCAGATCGGCGGCGCGGCCTGTCACACGGGCCGCAGGAGCTGTTTTTATCGTGAACGAGACGGCCGGGGACAGTGGAGCGACTGTTCCCCCATGGTGTTCGACCCCAAGGAGGTTTACAAATAATGGCTGAAGGAAAACAGATGCGTATCGGGATCCCCAAGGGTTCCCTGGAAGAGGCCACGGTCAAGCTTTTCGCCAAGGCGGGCTGGAAGGTGACCTCGCACCACCGGAACTATTTCCCCGAAATAAACGATCCCGAACTGACCTGCTCCCTGTGCCGCGCCCAGGAGATGGCCCGCTACGTGGAAAGCGGCCTGCTCGACGCCGGCCTGACGGGCAAGGACTGGATCCTCGAGAACCAGTCCGACGTGGTCATTGTTGACGACCTCATTTACTCCAAGGCCAGCAACCGCCCGGCCAAGTGGGTCCTGGCCGTGGCCGGCGATTCCCCCTTCCGCCGCCCCGAGGACCTGGCCGGCAAGAAGATCGCCACGGAGTTCGTGGGCTTCACCAAGCGCTATTTCGAGGAAGCGGGCATTCCCGTGACCGTGGAATACTCCTGGGGCGCCACCGAGGCCAAGGTGGTGGAAGGGCTGGTCGACGCCATCGTCGAGATCACCGAGACGGGCACGACCATCAAGGCGCACGGCCTGCGGATCATCGCCGAACTGCTGCAGACCAACACCCAGCTCATCGCCAACAAGGATTCCTGGAACGACCCCTGGAAGCGGGCCAAGATCGAGAACATGAACACCCTGCTCCAGGGAGCCCTGCGGGCCGACAAGCTGGTGGCGATCAAGATGAACGCCCCGGCCGATGCCGTGGACAAGGTCATGGCGCTTTTGCCGAGCATGAACTCCCCGACCGTGGCGCACCTGCACAACTCCGACTGGCTCTCCATCGAGACCGTGGTCGAGACCTGCCAGGTCCGGGACCTCGTGCCCAGGCTGCAGGCAGTGGGGGCGCAGGCCATTATCGAATACTCCCTCAACAAGGTCATCTAATCCGGGGCCCCCGAACGGGGGCCGTCAAGGAAAAGGCCATGAAAAAATACGCGCTGATATGCATGCTCTGCCTGGTTCTTGCCGGGTGCGGAGCCCGCGCCGGCTCCAGGGGGGCGTCCTCCGCCATGCATCCCAAGGAAGTGGACCTGCGGCTCAACCTGGTTGAATCGCACATCACAGGCCGGCAGTATCAGCTCGCCCTGCAGGAGCTCCTCAAGGTCGAGGGCGCGGCCGACCATCTGTCCCGCTATCATTTCGACTCGGGCCTGATCTATCTCGGCTTGGACGAACTGGAAAAGGCGCGGGACGGCTTTACCAAGGCGGTGGAGATCGACGACGATTTCGCCGAGGCCTGGAACAATCTGGGCAAGATCGAGGAAGCCCTGGGACGGGACAGCCAGGCCGAGGCCGCCTACCGCAAGTCCTTCAGCATCCTGACCTACGTGACGCCCGAGTTTGCGGCCTACAACCTCGGCACCCTTTTGCTGCGCCAGGGTCGGCTCAAGGAAGCCGAGGACTTCGGCCGCAAGGCCCTGGCCAGGAACTGGCGTTTCATCCCTGCCTACAAGCTGCTCTCCGATGTTTTCGTGGCCCAGAACCGCATGGACGATGCGGAGGCCGTGCTCAAGAGCGGGCTGGAGGCGGACATGAACAGTACGTCGACCATGCTGGCCCTGGCCGAGCACCAGGTCCGCATCGGCAAGTCGTCGGAAGCCAAGGATCTTTTTGAGCGCATTGCCAAACAGTACCCCAAATCCAGTGAAGCCAAAGTGGCCCGGGATTACCTGGACCTCCTGCAATGACGGGACCGGGGACGGCCCGCGCGTCCTCGGCATCAATCCCTGGATCCACGATTTCGCGGCCTACGGCCTGTGGTCCCGCCCGGCCGGGCTGCTGGCCTGTTTGCATATGCTGCGGGCCGCCGGCGCCAGGGTCGCCCTCATGGACTGCCTGGACCGGACCTGGTCCGACATCCCCTGGCCCAAGGCCCATGCCACAGGCAAGGGGCATTACCCCAAGGCCTCCCTCGCCCCGCCGGACATCCTGAAGGCGCTTCCCCGCCGGTTCAGCCGCTACGGCCACGACCCGGCAGCGGTGCGCGAAGCCCTCGGCCGTCTCTCCCCTCCCCCCGACCTCGTCCTCGTGACCACGGTCATGACCTACTGGTATCCCGGCGCGGCCGAGGCCATACGCATGGTGCGCGGCATCTGGCCAGACGTGCCCGTGGCCCTGGGAGGCATATACGCTTCTCTCTGCCCGGACCACGCCGCTGGGCTGGGGGCCGATCTGGTGCTTGGCGGCCGCCTGGAAGACCCGCAGGTCTGGGCGGTGTTGTGGAAGCTTCTGGGCCAGGACGCACCGGCCCTTCCCGCGGGCGCCGGACTGGAGATGGCCCTGGACCTGTATGCCGACCCGGGTTTTTCCATCATTCTCGGTTCACGGGGCTGTCCATTCCGTTGCCCCTACTGCGCCAGCCGCAGCCTCTATCCGGGCTTCCGGCAGGCAGGGGCCAATGATGTTCTCGCTTCGATACAGAGGGAATACCGGCGCGGGGTGCGGGATTTCGTCTTCTACGACGACGCCCTGCTGGTCGCACCGCAGACATGGCTGTGGCCCGTGCTGGACTGGTTCGAGGGCCGAGGCGCGCGGTTGCATACGCCCAACGCAATGCATGTGCGCTACCTCACTCCGGAGGTCTGCCAGAGGCTCAAGCGTGCCGGGTTGCGGACGGTGCGCCTGGGGCTCGAGACCGAGGATTTCGAACACAGGCGCGACGTCAAGTTGTCCAGGGAGCATTGGGAGGCGGGCATGGCGGCCCTGCGCGAGGCGGGTTTCGGACAGGGAGATGTGGCTGCGTACATTCTCTTCGGTCTGCCCGATCAGGATCCGGCCGAGGTGGAGCGGACCATCGCCATGGCCCGGGCCTGGGGGGTGCGTCCGGAACTGGCCCATTTCACACCCATCCCTTCGAGTCCCCTCTTCGACCGGGCCTGCGAGGTCTCGCCCTGGCCCTTGAAGGATGAGCCGTTGTGCCAGAACAATTCCATCTGGCCGTGTGTGGACGGGGGGTATTCCAGGGAGCGGGCCCGCTTCTGGCGCGAGTTGCTGAAAAGCTGAAAAGGAGGAGGCCGGGTAGACGGCCCGGGAAGGACTGGCCGCCTGGGGTCAGTCCTCGTCGATGCGGAGCAGGTCTTCCTCGTCCAGATCCTCGGGGTATTCCCCGGAATCCAGGTCGCAGAAGCCGAAACCCACGGAGCACATGGGCAGCCCGAGGAGTTCCACCAGGCTCAGATGGCGGTCCACGGCGAGGGAAAAGCCGCAGTCCTGGTCAGGGCAATGCAGGATGTCGGCGAGTTCCTCGCTGGTGACATCCGTGTTGAAGAGCTGGGAGAGGAGTTCGGGCTTGCCGCCCTGGCTTTTGGAGTTGCCGTTGGCTTCGGGATCCAGGGATTGGGCCGGGGACTTGTACGTATCCAGGAGTTCCCCGTCAGCATAAAGCCAGTAGCAGAACAACTCTTCGTTGACGGTCTGGACGGCCAGCGCCGGGCAACCGAAGTAGCCCGAAAGGTCTTCAGCAAGGTCGGTGAGGATGGCGGAATCACCCTCGTCGCTGTCCATTTCGTAGACAGTGGTCAGACCGTCCTCGGTCGGAGAGACGAAAGCCGATCTTCCCTGATTGCCGAGTTCCTGCAGAATATCCTGCGCCTGTGGACCTTTGAGCGTGATGTTTGCGTAGGTGGTTCCCATATGAGTTTTCTTCAAACAGATTCTGGTTGAAGATGCAAGCCTGTGATCCACCTGTTCTCGAAAAATCATATTCTTAAATATTTTAGTCCGTTATGTTTTGAGCGGCCAATTCAGTCCCTTTTCAGGCGCTCGGCGGCTGGTTGCCTGCCTCCAGGGGCTTGAGAAAGCCCGAAGCTTCGCGTACCGGCAGACGACGGGGCGCGAGCGTCGCGACCGGGCCCGTGAGGGCATGTCGGGCGACGGCCGTGGACAGTCCCGAATCGTGGGAACGACTTTTCGATGTTATTCTTAATTTGGAGGATTCATGAGTGCAGTGAAGGCGATGTGCGTCGGTGAAGCG
>CALMTS010000403.1 GCA_937872685.1 uncultured Desulfomicrobium sp. | reverse complement strand
GCGCGGTCTGGGTCACGATCTGGCGCAGGGAGTCGCGCAGCTCCCCGGCGTCGGGGTGGTCCTTGAAGGATTCCCGCTTGAGCACGTCCTGCATCCAGCCGACCTCCTCGCCGATGATGGCCAGGGGGTTGTTCACCTCGTGGGCGATGCCCACGCCGAGCTGGCTGATGGAGTCGAGCTTCTTGACCATCATGTCGTGCTCCGCCAGGCGCGCGTGCTCCTCCTCCATGCGGCTGACGAGGTTTCCGGCCTTTCCGGCGGCCATGACGGCGAAGCCGCCGAGAACCGCAAGGGCCAGCAGGCCGGACATCGCGAAACGGATGGCTTGGGCGTCGCGGTCCTGCAGGATCTCCCGCTCGTCCCGCTGGACAACGAGCCGCCAGCCGGGGGCAAGGTCCACGGGCAGCACGCTGAACCACAGCCGCGCGCCCTGCCAGTCGCGATGGCGGACCGTGCCGTCCTGCGGTGCGGCCTGGGTCAGGCCGGCATCGACCTTGTCCAGGATGGCGCCGTGCATGACGGATCTGGTCTGCAGGACGCCTGCCCGGTCGATCAGGAAAACTTCGCCCGTACGCCCCATGCGCTCCCGGTCGAGCCGGGTGCTGAAAAGGGCCGCGTTGATGAAGAGGCTGATTGTCCGGCCCTGGCTGTCCCCCTGCATCGGCGCGATGATCCGGAAACCCGGCAGCCCGTCCGCCCCGGTTTCGATGTCTTTGACCAGGGGACGCCAGGCATTTTCTCCGGCGGGGGCAGAGGTCCGGGAGATACCGGGATGCTGCAGTCCGGGGGCGCCGGCGATGGCGACCGGTTCGCCGGTGGCGTCCAGAATCGCGGCCCCCTGGAGCCAGAACATGTCCCGGCGCAGGATCTCGAACGTGCCGGCGAAGCCCGTATACGCGTGCCCGTCACCGTCTGCGGCATGGGAAAGGGTGAGCAGCGCACGTGCGGACGATTCGAGGTCGCCATCGACGCGCTCTTTCCACCTTTCGGCCAGCGTGGCGAACTCGGAAGCGGCGCGGGCCCTGTATTCGCGATCAAGGACCTGGGCCGCGTACATGAAGAGGCAGACAGTGATGATGAGCGCAGGCAGGATGGAGAAGGTGATGACCGTGTATGTCAGGCGTTTTCTCAGGATGTTGAAACGCGCGGTGATCATGGTGTCCCCTTGTGGCGAGGCGGTCCCGAGGTAGGTGTGGGGCCGGGGGGACGCATCCCCCCGGCAGAGAGTCAATGCGGGTCTCAAGGCGCAACCTTGAGGCGGTTTAGATCCATTTCTTCTGCAGCTTGTCGAGCAAAGCCTTTTCCTCGGCCCTGCGCAGGCGCTCGTCGCGGTCCTTCTTGATCTTGTAGGCTTCCTGGATTTTGACCACCAGGTATTCGTATTCGTAGGGCTTCATGAGGTAGTCGTAGGCGCCCAGGCGCATGCCCTCCACGGCCGAGGTCACTTCGCCGTGGCCCGTGAGCATGATGACCTCCACGCCGATGTGGCGCGAGCGGATTTCCGACAGGGTCTCGATACCGCTCATGCCCGGCATCTGGATGTCGAGGATGACGACGTCGAATTTTTCGGCCGAGAGCAGGTCCAGGGCTTCCATGCCGCTGGCCACGCCGCGGACCTCGTATCCGGTTTCATTCAGGCGCTTGGACAATGTTTCGCGGAACCGTTCCTCGTCATCGACAAGCATCAGTCTTGGCAGATTTTCCATTCTATCCTCCGTGTTCCGTCCGTCATTCGGGGACGGGCAGGCATTCGTCGTTGGTGGAGTGAAGCAAATCAGTTCTTTTATCGCATCGGGTTCATCGTATCAATGAGCCTGGGGGAGGGGCCGATTCCCCTCCCCGTTGTCAGGAGGGGTTATTGAAATCCGATTATCGGCCAGTAAAGCAGGGCCGCGCATACGCAGATGGCCAGCAGGGTCAGACACCAGGGGATGGCTACCTTGGAGAACTCGACCTGGCTGAAGTAGCCGGTGCTGTATGCGATGATTGTCGGAGGACAACCGATGACGAGCATGATGAAGGAGGTGGTCATGGGCGCCAGCAGACCGACGGTCTCGACGCTCATGTTCATCATGCTGGCCATGGGCAGGGTCACGGGCAGGCTCAGGGCCACGGCCGCGGAGTTGCTCATCATGCTCGACAGGGCCGAGCCGAAGAGGCCAATGCCGTAATAGGTGACGAAAGGCGTCTGGCCTTGGAGCAGAGGAAGGGCGACACTGGCCAGATACTTGCCGAGGCCCGATGAGAGCATGGCCGCGCCGAGGGATACGCCCGAACCGAAGACGATCCAGGATTCCCAGGGGAACTTGTCGCATATGGTCTTGAAGGAGATCCAGCCGGGTGCGCAAAAGCCTGCCAGGGCGATGGCTGCGACCACGCTGACGTGCCATCCGGTGAGGTCGCCGCAGAACCAGAGGATGAACGCTCCGGAAAAGATGGCGGCTACGCCCTTTTCGGCATTGCTCATACGGGGCATGGATTCGATTTTGACCGAAGCGGGCAGTTCCTTTTCCTTGGGGCGGAAGTACAGGTAGCAGATGGCCCACGTCGCCACTGCGGTGAAGATGGATACCGGGAATTCGACGATGGCGTACTTCAGGAAGCCGATCTTGACCGCCACACCGGTGGTGTCGAGGATGTACTTCTGGGTGATGTCCACGGCCAGGGCGCAGCGACCGCCGCCGAGCATGGTGCCGAAACCGCCAGCCGAGGCAGCCAACGGGATGAGGATGATAAAGAATTTGCTGAGGTTGTTGCTCTTCTGCGGCGTGATGCCCATGCTTTGGAAGAGGGGCAGAATGGCGAAGAGCATGATGATGGTGATGGTCGCGTCGTGAAAGAGGGTGGAAAGCAGCGTGCTGCTCACGGCCAGGAAGAAGCTGAGCTGCTTCACCTTGGTCCCGGCGAACTTGAGGATGAAGAACAGCAGGCGCTTGGCCAAGCCCACCTCATTCAGGATGACGCCGAACATGATGATCATCATGACGAACATGACCGTCTGGTTGGCATATGGCGCCCAGGCCGCCGATGATTTCGTGACCTTGAAAATGATCATGAGGGCCGTGGCCAGAAGGGCGGTAACGCCGATGGGAATGGCTTCGGACACCCACAGAAAGACGATGGGCACCAGGATGGCTCCCAGTCGATGTCCTTCAACGGGCAGGCTTTCCGGCCGGGGGAGAAAATAGATGAACAAGAATAAACCGAGGGCAATGAGCAGTTTGATGATCATCGCTTTCTTGGACTGGGTCGGACCTTGGGGTTCTTCCTCGTGCATGAGCAGTTCATCCGGGGAAGTATCTCGCACGTCTTGTGCACTCATGGATTCTCTCCTTGGTATTCAGAATGGTTGGCTTGAGGTGGCAACGTCCTTTCCGCGCGTTGAATCAGAGACCGCACGATTCTTTGATTCTGCGGATTATTTCCTTGTACACGTCGGAAAAACGCAGAAGGCCTATGAGTTTCTTGCCGTCCATGACGAAGAGGGAATCGTGCTTGAACATCACGAAGCGGTGAAACGCGTTGTTGAGTGTCGACTCCGACTCTATGATCTGCGATGACTTCGGGGGCTGGATGAAATCCTTCACCAGCACGTCCTTGGCGGTGGTGCACAGGTCGTCAAGAGGCTTGGCCCACAGGGTGGTCTGCTCCTTCATGGGCTGGATCACGTAGTCGAACTTTTCGACATAGACGCTGCTCTGCTCGTCCACCAACTTTTCATAGTTTGGTTCGAGCCCACGGACCACGTCGATGGGTGAGAGCTTGCCGACAACCTTGTTCTCGCTGTCGGTGACCAGCATGATGCGCTGTTCACGCTTGCCCGAGAGGAATTCCTCCTGGGCCCGCTCCAGAGCCATGACCGCCCCGGAAAAGGTCGCCGTGTCCGATATTCTGGGGAATTTGGCTATGGGAACCATGAAATCTTTTACCAATGCTTCCATTATGCATCGCTCCTTGGGGTTGGGCCGGGATTGAGGATTGTGCACCATCCGTTTTTCCGGCACAGGTTGATTGCCTGTTTCAAATGATTTGCATTTTCTGCAAAAGCTCGTGAGCGGTGTAACAAGTCTCGTGCCAATGTTGATTTGCAAGATATGATAGAATTATTTAATATTCTGATTTTTAATGATTTTATTTTGATAATATTTTCACGAAGTGGGGCCGTTCTTTTTTTGAGGCAAGGCGATTTGCTCGATTTGTTCTTGAATTTGCCCTTTTTTTTCTTGATTCAAGAATCCTGCACCTGATAGGGTGGGCTTGAATTTGCGCGATATCGGGGTGCACACCTGCGCCTGGCGCAAGGGGAGTTGGCATGATCGGTGCGGATTTTCTGAAATGGATGCCGTGGTTGAGGCGCGAGGGGCCGGTGATCGTCAGGCGGAAGTTGCGGACGAGGCTGCTGGTCACGCTGATCCCTGCATCGCTCATCGTCCTGGCGCTCATGGGATATGCGACCTACTGGGCCTCGTCGGAGTTCATCTCCCTTGCCCTGGAGCGCAACTCCAGGCTGCATGCCGTGACCACCGCGCATGCGGTCGAGACCCTGCTCGAACAGAGCAAGCGCCATCTCCTCTTTGCCGCCCGCAATCCCATGGACCCGGAGGGCATGGCCCGCTACCTGGAGGATGTGAGGGATCTCGACGGGCTGGAATTTACGGAATTCGGCTTCATCCCGCTGCGTGAAGGCGAACCCGTGGTTTTCGTGAGCCGTGCGGGAGAGGCCAGGAGGCTGACCCGGGAGCAGGTGCGGGACATCCGTCCCAGCCCGGCGCTCCTGTACGAGCATGTCCGGGGAATCAGGAAAGGGGAGGTCTGGGTTTCGGAATTCGGGGAAGTCGAGACCCCCTTCCCCACGGGGGAAAACCCCCGCGGGAGGATGGCCTGGAAAACCCTGCGCATGATCACGCCCTTCGAGAATCCCGCAGGCGAGCGGACAGGCTACCTGTATCTTTCCCTGAGCGCCAAGGCGCTGCGCAATGTCCTCTCGCTCTACGATTCCGCCAATTCCCCGGTGTTCGCCTTCAGCCGCAACCCCAAATTCCAGCGCTACACCTATTTCTTCGACGCCCACGGCTGGGTGCTCTTCCAATCCGAGTCGGAGCCGGATGAGGACGCTCCCCTGCGTACCCTGAAAATCCGCACGGCGTTCCAGGGCACCCTGGGGCGCCCCGGTTTCCCGGAAGCGTTCCGGCCGTCGGAACGAAACGAGAATTACTGGCAGATCGTGGCCAATGTGAACGAGGGGCAGAAAGACATTGTGCGCCCCGTGAAGCGGTCGGAGGCGGGATCGCCGTACAGCGAGCATCTCCTGGCCTATGCGCCCGTCCGGCTGCGCATGGCCCCGGACCGAGAGCCGGCCGTCATCGGCGGAGTGGCTTACGAGGACCGCAGCGTCCTCGTGGACCTGGCCGGGTACCGCCATATCGACGTGATGCTCGCCATCAGCGCCATCTCCGTGCTGGTCCTGGTGCTGGCCATAGCGCTGGTGGCCCGGGGAACGACCCTGGGGCTGCAGGAGCTGGCCTACGCCGTGAAGAACCTCACGGAGAAAGGCGAGTGGGAGGAGGTCCGCCTGACGGAAACGGGGTACGAGGCCGAGATGCTCAAGGACTCCATCAACTCCATGATCAGGACCCTCAATGCGCAGTTCGAGGAGATCAAGTCCAAGGACCAGAAGATCGAGTCCGTTGCCCTGAAGGAACCTGTGGAGGTGGTCGTAGGGAGCCTTTCCGCGCAGATGGACGAGGACTTTCCCGAACTCGTCGGCGACGGCCCGCTCATGAAGCAGATGAAACGCGACATCATCAAGGCCAGCCAGGTCGATGTGGACGTGCTCATCGAAGGGGAGACGGGCACGGGCAAGCAGCTGGCCGCCGAGGCCGTGCACAGGCTGTCGCCCAGGAACGCAGGCCCCTTCATTTCGATCAATTGCGGAGAACTCGACGAAAACCTGCTGCTGGATTCCCTTTTCGGGCACGTCAAGGGGGCTTTCACGGACGGCAAGGGGGACCGCCGCGGCGCCTTCCTCGAAGCCGACGGGGGCACACTCTTCCTGGACGAGATCCAGTCCGCTTCCCTCAAGGTCCAGCAGGCCCTGTTGCGCGCTCTGTCCCTGCGCAAGATCAAGCCCCTGGGCAGTGACCGCGACATCGACGTCAATGTGCGGCTCATCACGGCCACCAACGCCGATCTCAAGGCTCTCATCGCCGACGGGAGGTTCCGTGAGGATCTCTACTACCGTCTCAAGGTCATCACCATCATGACGCCTCCGCTGCGCGAGCAGCGGCAGAACATCCCCCTGCTGGCCATGCATTTCCTGCAGGAAGGCGAGCACATGGCCGGCAGGTCCGGCCTGGCCCTCTCGCGCGGCGCCCTGAAGGCCCTGGTGGGCTATGACTGGCCGGGGAATATCAGGGAACTCAAGCATGTCATCATCACCGCCGCCGTAATGTCCGAAGGGCGGGTCATCCAGGCCGAGCAGCTCGGCATCGACGGTAGCGAGATGGCGCACGGCGACAATGCAGGGGCAGGTCTGGCGCCCTTCAACGAGGATCAGGACGAGGGCGCGGAGGAAAAGCTCCGGACCGGCCGGGATGCCCGCCACAATGGCGATGGCGGCCTTCCTGCGGACCTGAACCGGCGGCAGCTGCTGGCCTGCGAGTACGTGCGGGAACACGGCAGCATATCGAGCAAGGATCTCCTTGGCCTGCTGGAAGGGGGCATTTCCAAGCGCACCGCGGGCTACGACATCCAGGATCTCGTGAACCGCGGGCTGCTGAGGCGGACCGGCAAAGGGCCGTCGACGCGGTATGTCCGTCCGGGTAAAGGCGAAAGGGGCTGAAGAAGCCGTCAGAAGTCGCGCGGCGGCGATGCGAACCTCTGGCCTCTTTTGTTGCGCGCCCAATCGGGCTCATATATGGATTGATTGCATGGTCGGCATTGAATCGAGGGTGTGACGGGAAATCTTGCTTGAGGGAGCTGGTATGTCAGTATTCGGCCTCAAAGATCTCGGGACGAAGATCGCCATAACGGCCCTGGGCTTTTCCCTGATTCCGCTCATTGCCCTGGGTGTGACCATGTACTCGATGTTCTCCTCCACCTACCATTCGAAGGTGCAGGCGAACATCGCGACCCTGGCCGAAAACAAGCGCCAGGGCATCGACCTCTTCCTGCGCGAGCAGGTATCCCAGCTGCGCACCCTGGCCTATTCCCACACCATCGAAGACCTCTCCTCGCCCGAGACGCTGGAAAACATCCTCACCACCATGCAGCTCAGTTCCAAGACGTTCATCGATCTCGGGCTGATCAACGAGGAGGGGGTGCACGTCAGCTACTCCGGCCCCTACAACCTGTCCCAGGCCAACTACAAAAACGAGACGTGGTTCAATCAGGTCATGGTGCGCAAGATCTACGTCTCCGACGTGTTCGAGGGCTTTCGCGGCTTTCCGCACATGATCATCGCCGTGACCAAGCAGGAGAAGGGCAGGGTCTGGATCCTGCGGGCCACCATAGATTCGGACATCTTCGATTCCCTGGTGCGCTGGCTGCAGCTCGGGGACCTGGGAGACGCCTATCTGGTCAACCGGGCGGGCGAACTGCAGACCAGGCCCAGGTTTGGCAACAAGAGTCGGGAGATCTACGCCTCCTTCCTGGGCGGCAACTTTTCGGGCGCGAAAATCAAGGAGTTCGAGGACGGCAACAAGAAAATCTTCGTGGGCGGGATCTGGCTCGAGGAAAAGGACTGGCTCCTGGTCATCGAGGAGGACATGCGCGGCGAACTCAAGCCGCTGTTCAAGACCCAGGCCGCGACCTGGGGCGTGATGGGCAGCGGCGTGGCCATCATCATCATCGGAACGCTCATGATCACGCGCATGATCGTCTCCCAGCAGGAAAGGACCAGCCGCCAGCAGGCGCAGCTCAACGAGGAGCTCATCCAGTCCAGCAAGATGGCTGCCCTGGGCAAGCTGGCTGCCGGTGTGGCTCACGAGGTCAACAATCCCCTGGCCGTCATCCGCGAGAAGGCGGGCTGGATGCGGGACCTGCTGGAGGAGGAGGACGTCAAGGCGAGCCCCAACTTCCAGGAGTTCGAGGACGCCGTGAACAAGATCGAGCAGCATGTCGAGCGGGCCGGCAACGTCGTGCACAGGATGCTCGGCTTCGCGCGCCGCATGGAGCCGGTCTGCAACGACCTCTTCATCAACGACGTGATCAAGCAGACCGCGGCCTTTCTCGACAACGAAGTCAAATTCCGGAACATCGAGATGGTCTGGAAGCTGGCTCCCGACCTGCCCACCATCCAGTCCGACGCTTCGCAGATCCAGCAGGTCATCCTCAACCTTTTCAACAACGCCATCGACGCCATCGGCCGCAACGGGCATATCACGGTGACCACGGGGGTGGATGCGGCGTCAAAGATGCTGAGCATCGTCATTCGCGACGACGGGCCCGGCATGGACAAGGAGGTGCAGGGACGGATCTTCGACCCGTTCTTCACCACCAAGAAGGTCGGGGAGGGGACGGGCCTTGGCCTGTCCATCAGCTACTCCATCATCAGCAAGCTGGGAGGGAGCATCCGCTTCGAGAGCGAGGTCGGAAAGGGAACCGAATTCACAATTCTTCTGCCGGTGAAACATCATGAGTGAAAAGAACGGCGTTCAGATCGTGCCCGTGCATGCCGGGCCCAGGGTGTTGGTGGTCGATGACGAGCAGGATTTCGTCGAAACCCTGGTCAAGCGCCTGGAGCGCAGGGGATTCGAGGTCAGCGGGGTGGGCAGCGGCCAGGAGGCGCTCCTGCTCCTCGGGAAAGAGCGTTTCGACGTCGTCATTCTCGACGTCATGATGCCCGGCATGGACGGGATAGAGACCCTGCGCGAGATCAAGCTCGGCTGGCCCAAGACCCAGGTCATCCTGCTGTCGGGCCATGGCGGCGAAGAGATGGGCATGCGCGGCATGGCCTACGGCGCCTACTCGTACCTGCTCAAGCCGGTGTCCCTGAAGATCGTCGTCGAAACGGCCTACATGGCCTTCGAGGAGAGCGGGCTCCGCTGACACAACGGCATGCGCCAATACACACGGCAAACCATCAAGCGCAACCTCTTTGCAGCCATGCTGCTTGCGCCTTTCGTGCCCGTGCTGCTGGCCCTCGGCACCGGCGGGTACATTTTCTGGAACCACGTCCAGCAGGGGACCCTGAATCGCCTGAC
>CALMTS010000402.1 GCA_937872685.1 uncultured Desulfomicrobium sp. | reverse complement strand
CCTTCTCCATCCTGTACATGAAGGAGAAGCCCAGCATGGACTACGTCTGGGCGGGCCTGTGCATCCTGGGCGCAGCCTTCTTCATGTTCCGCAAGAAGCTCATGGGCGCGTGATCGCCCCGGGCGCGAAAACGATTCGGGCCGCGTTCCTGCCGGAGCGCGGCCCGATTTTTTTACCAGGCGCCCTGTTTCCAGACCTCGGCCAGGGGCTTGCGCGGCGACGGCCCCTCCCAGTCGACGTAGGGCTTGTCGAGCTTCTCCTTCAGGTCCAACATGCCGATGGTGAAACCGGCCACGACCTCGTATTCCTCGCGGTCGATGCCGAAGGCGTCGTGGACGGCGTCCTTTTTGATGCCGGCCATGCCGTGGGTGTAGAGGCCGAGCTTGCGGGCCTGCAAGGTCAGGGACATCCAGGCGGAGCCGCAGTCGTATACGGCCCAGTTGTTGGGCTTGCCGTTGTGGGTGAAATTCTTCCTGGCGATCATGAATCCGATGACCGAGGCGTTTTTGGCCCATTTCTGGTTGGCGTCGACCAGAAGGCCCAGGAAGGTCTCGAAGGTGTCATCCGTGGAGGTCAGGATGCGCCAGGGCTGCTCGTTGTAGGCGGACGGGGCCCAGCGGGCCGCGTCGAGGATGACGGCCATGTCCTCGGCCGGGATGGCCGCCCTGGCGAAGGAGCGCGGGGACCAGCGGCCGGGGAAATCCTCGGCCACGCCGGTCAGGGGGTCGCGCTTGCCGAAGTCAGGTGTGTATGGGCTTTCGTATTTCATGCTTGCCTCCGGGAAATGTGTTTATGGCATCATATCCCCGGGGCGCGGGGGCGTGTCAACGCGCCGTTTCCATCAGCCGCGTTTTTTCACGATGCGCGCGAACTGCTCCCGGAACTGCCCGGCCCCGCCGTTGGCTGGATGGCGCAGGGCCGGGGCCGTGACGCCCATGCCGGCCAGCAGGGCCGCCGACTTCTGGCCCACGGCCAGGATGCGCGCCCCGGAGGCCCAGGCCGTCAGGGCCGCCAGCACGGGCCGGCCGAGCATGACCTCGTCGTCCGTGGGCGTGCGGTTGCTCAGAAGCCCCGCGGCAGGCTTGTAGGGGTGCCAGGGGAAGGCGTTCCACAGGATGACGGACCGTGGGTCGATGCCGAGATCGTGCATGGCGCCCCAGACGATGGTGCAGGTCGGCTCGGTGAAGCCGTCGGCCTTGACGCTGTCTTTGCTGGTGCGGCGCGGGGCCACGCCGCGCAGGACCATGTCGGGCTCCAGCCCCTTGTGCCGCAGATGCCCCAGGAGCAGGCGCTCCGAGGTCATGGCGATGCCGGTGAAATGCCCGCCCTGGTAGCCCAGGGCCTCGGCCAGGAGAATGATCGTGGCCTTTCGGCGCTCGTCGATGTACGAGGCGAGCTGTTCCTGCCGGATGGCCGGGGCCCGCGTCGAGGCGTCGTGCAGCGGGTCGCGGTGGTGCCAGGGGTTGAAGACCGGGCCGGCGGGGGAGTCCTTGAGGAGTTTCAGGAAGGCGTTCATGGGGCCAGAGCTACACACAGGCCCGGCCGCGGGCAAGCCTTCCACTGCACGCGTCAGGAAAAAATCCGGGAGCAGCCTGTGATCGACATCGTCCACTACCCCCTGTTCATCGCTACGGCCATCACGCTGAACCTTTACCCCGGCCCGGACACCTTCTACATCCTGGGGCGCGCCACGGCGCAGGGGCGCGGCGCGGGCATCGCCTCGGCCCTGGGCATTTCCACAGGCGGTGCGATCCACGCGCTGCTGGGGGCCTTGGGGCTGGCCGCCGTGGTCATGGCCTCGGCCACGGCCTACCAGATGGTCAAATGGGCCGGCGCGGCCTATCTGGTCTACCTCGGCCTGTCCATGCTCGCGGAGCGATCCGGAGGTGGGACCCATGCGATGGCGACGCCGAAATCCCTTGGCCGGGTCTATGCCCAGGGCGTGCTGACGAGCGTGCTCAACCCCAAGGTGGCGCTGTTCTTCCTGGCCCTCATCCCGCAGTTCATCGCACCCGGCGCATCCAGTCCGGGCCTGTCCTTCCTGGCCCTGGGGCTGACCTTCGTGGGCACCAGCACGATCTGGAGCCTCGTTCTGGCCGTTGCGGCCGGGGCCCTGCACCGACGGCTGGCCCGCGGCCGCGGTGCGACCTGGCTGCGGCGGCTGGGCGGAGGGCTGCTGGCGGGCCTCGGCGCGAGGCTTGCTTTTTCGGACTAGGCCTTGACGCCGGCCCGGGCGGTTTTACCCTTCCTATTTGCGTTCACAACACTGACGTCGAGGTGCTCTCATGCCCATAGTCCGATTCGTCCTGCTTTTTCTCCTCGTCGCCACCCAGGCCCTGGCGGCCCAGGTGCGCGTTTCTGATACCGACTACCGCGCCTACCGCGCCCTGACCCTGGATTCGGGGCTCGAGGTTCTGCTGGTCCACGACGAGCGCGCCTCCAAGGCCGCGGCGGCCCTGGCCCTGCCCGTGGGCAGCATCGACGACCCCGACTCCCAGCCCGGTCTGGCGCATTACCTCGAGCACATGCTCTTCCTGGGTTCCGAGTCCTACCCCGGACCCGAGGAGTACCAGTCCTTCATCACCCGCAACGGCGGCCAGACCAACGCGGCCACGGGCTACACCTCCACGACCTACATGATGGAAGTGGACCCGCCGGCCTTTGCCGAGGCCCTGCGGCGCATGGCCGACACCCTGGCCCGGCCCC
>CALMTS010000401.1 GCA_937872685.1 uncultured Desulfomicrobium sp. | reverse complement strand
CGAGCAGCGCGTCCACGCCTCCCGCGGTGAGCACGAACCCCGGAGCCACGGCCACGCCGGCATGCCGGCCGAGTTCCGCCAGGCAGACCGCCTCGATGCCGACCAGGGGCTCCAGCTCCCACCCGATGTCGTCCAGGGCGAGCACCGGGTCCTGGCTGAAACCGTCGTGCCCCCCGGCCAGGATGGCGTCGAGGAGGGCCAGGATGTCCTGATAGCGGTCGTAGAGGTCCACGTAGGCGTTGCCCGTCAGGGCGTTCAGGCAATAGACGCAGTGGTGGACGAGGGAGGAGATGCGGCGGACTGAATTTTCCAGGAAGGGGCGGTCGAATATGTACTCGCCGCCCAGGGCCTGTTCCATCTCCGCCATGTGCGCCAGGGCGGCGTTGTTCAGGTCGAGGATCCGCCTGAAATTGCTGAACAGCGCCTGCAAGCGCCAGACATCGACCCCGGGCGGGACAGGGCGGCGTCCGAAAAGGAAGGGCCACTTCATGCGCATCCGCGCCTCAGGCCGGCCCGACGCCGCGGTCCGTCCGTCCGTGCCCTTCGCGAAGCTCGCCCTCGATGCGCTTCACGCACTCGACGATATCCCCGAGCTTGAAGGGTTTGGCCACGAAGTCGAAGGCCCCCTTGCGGAAGGACTCCTTGGCCGTCTCGAGGGTGGCGAAGCCGGTGATGACGATGACCCGGGTGCGGGGCGAGGCTTCCAGGGCGCTGGACAGCACCTGCATGCCGTCGGCGCCCTCCATCTTCAGGTCCGTGACGACGATGTCGAAGCGCGTTTCGTGCAGGCGGGCCAGGGCCTGCGCGCTGTCCGTGAAGGTTTCCACCTCGTAGCCAGCCTTCTGGAAGGCCGGCTTGAGCCGTTTGCAGACGATGGGCTCGTCGTCGAGCACAAGGATGCGCAACCTGTCGGCCTGTAATGTCGATTCACTCATCATGCTCTCCTCCGATGACCGCGCCCATGGCGTCGATGAAGGTCCGGACATGCCGGCTCACGTCCCGTTCGCTGTGCATGCGCGCGTCGAGCTGGCGGGCGTAGCCGACCAGCCCCCCGAGCATGCGCAGGCGCCTGGACATCCGGGCGCTGTCCAGCTTCTTGACCCTGCCTACGACGAGATCGCCATGTATTTCAACCCGAAAGTCGAAACGTTCCAGGACCTCGGCCACGAACTTCGCCCGCCGGGACCGGCGGATGAAGTCCGTCACCCCGCCCATGAAGCGGAAATAGATGTAGTTGTCGTTGACCGTGTCGCCGAGATAGGCGTCGATGATGTTGAAATGATACCCCAGGCGCAAGTGCACGTTCATGTAGTTCCTGAGCACCACCGCCAGGTTGCGCCCCACGGCCCGGGGGCTGGACATGGAGTTGCTGAAGGTGCGCGTGACGCTGGACATGAAGCTGCCGAGGTCCACGGAGACCGGCTCCGTGCACCACATGCCGCAGGAGTCGATGCCGGCCAGGAACTCCCGCATGGGCAGCGACACGATCTGCTCCGGATAGACGGCGCCGGTGTCCCCGGGGCACTCGACCCCGCCCCCGGCGTCGACGAGCACCAGGCCGAGGGGGATGGACGTCTGCAGCCGGCGGGGCGACGACATGCAGGCCGCGCCCTGCCGCTCGCTCAGGCTGATCAGTTCGTTCACGGCGCTCTCATGGATGTAGCGCGTGATGTCGTGGTACGTGCGGCAGGCCGAAGGCAGGAAATTCTCGCCGTGCGGATCCACCAGGTTCAGGGGCGCGATGTGCTTGAGCAGGCGGCGCATCAGGCGGTATTCGTAGGAGTCCTCAAAGGCGTCCTCCTCGGTCAGTTCGAAGCGGTCCAGGGCGGGAATGCGCCCCCGGTAGACGGCGCACCGGGTGGTGTCCAGGGTGATCTCCTCCCCATCGCGCAGGAGCGCCGTGGCCACGCCGGCATTGACCAGCGCGGGCACGCGGAACTCGCGTGCGATGGTGGCCATGTGGCCCGTGGGCGAACCGACGTCGGTGATGATCCCCCGGGCCTTGCGCATGACCCTCGAATAGCGCGGCGACGTATGCCGGGCGACGAGGATGGCGCCCGACGGGAAATCCTCCAGGTCGGCGTCCGTGCGCACCATGCGCACCGGGCCCGATGCGACGCCGCGCTGGGCCGCCAGGCCCCTGCCCGCGAAAATGACCTCGGCGTCGCGGGAGGCCGCGTCGAGATCGTCCCGGGCGCTCTCCCCGGCGGGCCTGAAACGCAGGGGACGGGTCTGCAGGATGTGCAGCACGCCCTCGGCGTCGAAGGTCCACTCGATATCCTGGGGGCGCTTGTAGTAGCGCTCGATGGCCATGGCCGCCCCTGCCAGTTCGCGGGCCAGGGCGGCGTCGAGGGGGCTGTCCCCGTTGCTGCGGATGCGGTAGGGCTCGTCCCGCTCCATGACCACGGTCTGCGCGGGCGCGCTCCCGTCCACCACGGGCCGGCAGGCCCCGCGCGCGGCGTCGGCCACCATGACCCCTTCGTCCACCTGCGGCGCGTACGTGTGCAGCACGCCGCTGACCGCCCCGCTGACCATGAGCTGGCACCCCACGGCCATGCCCACCTCGTGCTCGCGGTAGCCGCGCAGCAGACGGTAGCGCCAGGCCGTGGCCGAATACGCGCTGGCGACCACCGCGCGGTACGCATCGATGATGCCGTCCCTGGGCACATCGAGGACGGTGGCGTATTGCCCGGCGAAGCTCGAATCCCCGTCCTCGTGCCAGGCGCTGCTGCGCACGGCCAGGAGGCTTTGCGGCCCGCGCCTGCCGCTCAGCAGGCGGTCCGCCCTGGCCGTCACTTCGCGGGCCAGGCCCCGCGGCAAGGGCGCCTCCAGGATGCGCCGGCGCATTTCCGCCGCAAGTTCGTCCAGGCCCTTCTCGTCCCGCCCGTCCCAGGCCGCGATGCCGTCGCGGGCCATTTCCAGCAGCCCGTCCTGGCGCATGAAGTCGAAAAAGGCCTTGGTCGTGATGACGAAACCGTCCGGCGCGGCAAGGCCGAGCCGGTTGCGCAGGTCGCCGACGTGGGCCATCTTGCCCCCGGCCTGATCGACCTGGTCGTAGCCGACCTCGTCGAGGCCCAGGACATAGCGTTCTCCCGTGACGGCGGTCTGCCCGGACAGCTCCTGCCAGAGCAGGTGCCTGATCCGCTCGAAGGCCACGAAGAGCTCCACGTGCCTGCACTGGGCCAGCACGCTCAGGTCCGAGATGAGCTTGAAGACCTGGTCCCCCAGCTGCTCCGTGGCCTGTTCGATGTAGCGCCGGTCAAAAACGTATTCGCCCCCCAGCTTGTCGCCCATGTCGGCCATGAGCCCCAGGATGCTGTTGTTGCGCTCCAGGATGTGCTGGAACTTCGTGAACAGCACGGCAAAGGGCAGCGGCCTGGGCTGCCGGAAGGCGAACACGTTTTTGAGGAAGCGGAACATGGCCTGGCTCCCGATCAATGCGCGCCCTTGCTCTGGAAGACCAGACCGATGGCCAGGCCGCTGAGGATGGCGATGACCGTGGCCAGGATGCCGTAGAGCAGGCCGTTGTCGAAGGCCATGTGGCTGAGCCACGCGGGCAGGCCGATCAGCTTCGCCTGCACGGGCGCCGACGCGCTGCCGATAACGGCGCCGTCGCGCACGGCGACCGCCTCGAGGGTGTAGCCCCCGGGGCTCAGGGCCGACGGAACGGGCAGGGTGACGGTGAAGCCGCGGCTGCCCCCCTCGTCCGCGGACAGACGCACCTGCTGCGCGGGTTCGCCGTAGAGGCCGTCCCGGACCTTGAGGCGCAGCAGCTCGGACACGGCGTCCAGGTCCTGCGAGGAGGCGGCATGCTCCTGCACGATGCGGTCATGCAGGCCCGTGACACGCAGGGAGGCCCCCGCCGGGCCCAGGTCATCGAAGGCCCTGGACGCCGAGACGAGGTAGATCCTGGGCACGTTGTCGAAAGCCAGGGTGCCGACATTCATCCACAGCAGCCCGAAGACCTTGCCCTTTTCACGCAGATGCACGGTCTCCGGCGCGCCGACGAGGCGCACGACGACGTCGCTTCCGGCCGGCGCCTGGCCGGACACCTCAAGGGTCGTGCCGTCGTAGCGGGCGTCCATGAGGATGTCGCCCGGCGAGGACGTCACGCTGACCTCTCCGGCGGCCATGGCGGCCCCTGCCGGCACAAGTCCCAGGAGCAGGAAAAGGCAGATCGAGCGAAGAAAATATGCAGGCATATCAATGTCCTCCCATGTACGCCAGCAGCACGTCAGGCGTGGCGAGCAGATCGTAAAGCATCTTGACCATGACCATGAGCACCAGGGAGGCCAGCAGGATCTTCAGCTGCTCGCCGCCGAGCTTCTTGCCGACCTTGGCACCGACCTGGGCGCCCACGGACGAGGCCAGAAGCAGCAGCAGGGCCAGCACGAAGTCCACGGTGTGATTCTGGGAGGCCTGCATGATGGTCACGTTGATGCACGTGAAGAGGATCTGGAACAGGCTGGTCCCGACCACGACATGCATGGGCATGCGCAGCAGGTACACCATGACCGGCACCATGATGAATCCGCCGCCCACGCCCATGATGGCGGCAAGGACGCCGACCATGGTCCCCAGGACGAGGGGCATGAGCACGGAGATGCGGATGCCCGAACGCGGAAAATCCATCTGGAAGGGCATGCTGCGGATCATCCTGGCGTAGGTCGACTCGGGCTTGGGCTTGGAGTCGGTCTGCGGACGGCCGGAAGCGCGCATGGACTGCAGGCTTTCGAGAAACATGTAGCCGCCCACGAAGCCGAGCATGAGCACGTAGGTCACGCTGATGAGGAAATCCGCGTTGCCGAGCTGGCGCAGCACCTTGATGATCTGCACGCCGACGCTGCCGCCGGCGATCCCGCCGACCAGCAGGAGCAGGCCCATCTTGAAATCGACGTTGCCCAGGCGGAAATGCGCGAAGGTGCCGGAGGTCGAGGCCCCGACGATCTGGTTGGAATCCGAGGCGGCGGCCACGGTCGGCGGAATGCCGAACATCATCAGGAGCGGGGTCATGAGAAAACCGCCGCCCACGCCGAATATGCCGGACAAGAGCCCGACGGCTCCCCCAAGTCCCAGGATGACGAGAATGTTCACGCTGTTCCCGGCGATGGGCAGATACAGGCTGAAGGACAGGTCCATACGTTCCTCTTTATCCGTTGAATGTATGTTTTTTCGGGGCCACGACCTCGACCCTGCAGGCGATCCGGTGCCGGATGGCCCTCAGGGAGACGGAGTCCCGGTCCGCGCCGCGCGCGTCCCCGTCGTTGACTTCGTAAACCAGCAACGAAACTCTGTTGTTGTGTACAAAGGCGATCACCTCTTCCTCATAGACTCCCTCCGTGACGAAATAGTTGATGCGGATGCCCTCGGCCTTGATCGCCTCGAGCAGAAGTTCGAGCCGCTCCCTGACCGTGGCCTCCAACTGCGCGTCGGAGTACGACAGGTTCCGGGCCGGCGACGGGATGACCAGCAGGACGCTCAACTGCACATGGACGCGCCGCGCCAGCGAGCAGGCCCTCGAAAGCGCCTCCCAGGCGCCGTGTTTACCGTCGATCGCAACGAGAATGTTTTCCATGGACTCCTCTCATTGCCGGGTCATGAGCAAACTTGATGCCTGATATTTTTTGCCGAATAAAAACTTTAATTTCAGATAGTTGAATTACATGTTCAAATTTTCACCAAGATTTTTATTTCAATTTGAAACGTATTTGACTATTGGATATTTAAGTTTGTTTCAAAATGAAAACCTCATGCCCCGGAGTCCAGCATGACCGACACCGCGACAACCCGGTTTCCCTCCTGGCAGCACCTCGCCCGCATCACGCATTTCAGTTCCATAAAAGGGAAAATATTCATCGTCTTCGCCATCGCCCTGCTCTCTACAGGAGCACTGACAGCCCTCAATTATTGGAATCTTTCCGCAGTGATGGACAGAATGGTGCTTAGCGAGCATTATGACGATCTGCTAAACAACATTCTTGAAATGCGCAGATTTGAAAAAAACTATCTTATTTACGGAAGCCAGCTCAGTTACAAAGAAATCAGCGCAAACATGGATAGTATCGATGCGCTTATCGAATCATTGCATGACGATCTGACATTTCTTGTCGGAGCGGAAGAACTGAATAAGTTCAAAAAGACAGCACAGGCATACAGGAATTGCATTATTGAGCTTACTGGATCGAACATCATCAATATCAATGACCCGAAATACTCGCAGCGGCAGAATTTCCGCACACTGGGCAAGATATTGACGGAATCAGCGGAACGTTACAGGCAAATCAAGCGGAAAAGAATACACAACACGCTCCAGCGCACCTCGATGCTGCCCCTCGCCTTTCTCGCCATCGTGCTCATGCTCATGCTGCTGCTCATCAAGCTCATCTCCAGCGGGCTCCTGCGCCCCCTGGACGTCATCCGCGACATGACCGGCGTCGTGGCCCGGGGGGATTTCAAGCCCATCCTGTACGACGGGGTGCGGCTGGAGGAAGTCACGGGGCTGATCGAAGCCTTCAACAGCATGGCCCGGGAGCTCGAAGCCAACCAGGAGGATCTGCTGCAGGCGCGCAAGATCGCCGCCATCGGCACCTTCACCGCCGGCATCGCCCACGAGCTCAACAACCCCATCAACAACATCGCGCTGACGGCCGAGAGTTTCGGGGAGGAATACGGAGACCGGATCGACGAGGACGGCAAGGAGATGCTGCGCGACATCCTGAGCCAGTCCGAGCGGGCAGCGGACATCGTCAAGAACCTGCTGGACTTCTCCCGCACCGAGAGTCCGACGTTCGAGTGCCTGCAGCCGTCCCGGATCCTCCTGAGCACCATCAGCCTCATCAAGAATCAGGTCCATGTGGCCGGGCTGCATCTCGATCTGGACACGGATGAAGACCTGCCCTGCGTGCGCGGCAACCTGCGCAACCTGCAGCAGGTCTTCACCAACCTGCTGCTGAACGCCATCCAGGCCACGCCCGCAGGCGGGCACATCCTCGTCTCGGCCGGGCTCGACGACGACGGCAGGCGCGTGTGCATGAGCGTGCGGGACAGCGGCCCGGGTGTGCCGCCGGCCATCCGGCAGCAGATCTTCGAGCCCTTCTTCTCGACCAAGGAGGTGGGCAAGGGGACGGGCCTGGGTCTGGCCGTGAGCTACTCCATCGTCAAACGCCACGGGGGGCGCATCGAGGTCCGCGGCGAGGAGGGACAGGGTGCGGAATTCGTGGTCTGCCTGCCCGTTCCCAAAGAGAGGGACGGCAACGAAGAATCCGAAAGGGGGGAAGCATGAAACTGCGTCTGGCCATTGTCGATGACGAAGAGATTGTCTGCCGCCGGCTGAGCCAGGCCCTGTCCAAGGAAGGGTTCGAGGTGGAGGCCTTCATGATGGGGCGTTCCTTTCTGGAACGCATGATGCAGCAACCGTTCGACATCGTCTTTCTGGACATGCGACTGCCGGACATCGGCGGCCTGGAGCTGCTGCCGCGCATCAAGTCCCTGCGCGCCGAGACCGAAGTCATCATCGTGACCGGGCACCAGAGCGTGGAGACGGCCATCGAGGCCATCCGCAACGGGGCCTACCATTACGTCTGCAAGCCGGTGAACCTGGCGGAAATCCGCCTCCTGGCCCAGCGCGCCCAGGACAAGATCTCCATGCGCCTGGAAAACGTCCGCCTGCGCGAAGCCCTCAAGGGGGACACCGGCCTGTCCTCCATCATCGGCAACAGCCCTGCGGTGCAGGAGCTCTTCGCCATGATCCGCAAGGTCGCGCCCCTGGACTGCAACGTGCTCATCCAGGGCGGCAGCGGGACGGGCAAGGCCCTGGTCGCGCGATCCATCCACCAGCTCAGCCCCAGGCGCGACCATCCCTTCGTGGCCTTCAACTGCGGCGGTTTCACGGACGAACTGATCAGCAGCGAACTGTTCGGGCACGAGCGCGGCGCCTTCACCGGGGCGACGGCGACCAAGGTGGGGCTGCTCGAAGCGGCGGCCGGAGGCACGGTTTTCCTGGACGAAATCGGCGAGATGCCCCTGCCCATGCAGGTCAAGCTGCTGCACGTCATCCAGGAGCGGCAGATCCTGCGCGTCGGGGGAACCAGGCCCATCGACCTCGATATCCGCATCATCGCGGCCACGAACAAGGACCTCAAGCACGAGGTGGAGGCGGGCACCTTCCGCGAAGACCTCTTCTTCCGGCTCAATGTCGTCTCCATCGGCCTGCCCCTGCTTTCCCAGCGCCACGAAGACATTCCGCTGCTGGTCCGCCATTTCATCCAGAAGTACAGCCTGGCTTTCCACAAGCAGGTCACGGGCATCAGCCCCCAGGCCCTGCAGCTCCTGTGCGGGTACAGCTTTCCCGGGAACGTGCGGGAACTGGAAAACATCGTGGAACGGGCCGTGGCCCTGACGGACAATGAGGAGATCGACATCCAGGACCTGCCCCGGGATCTCCAGCAACTGGAATTCAAGACCATGGAGGGGGACGGCCTGCCGTCCCTGGCGGAGATGGAGCGCCGCTACATCATGAAGGTCCTGGAAAAGACGGGCTACAGCAAGAGCGTCACGGCCCAGGTCCTGGACATCCCCCGCACCACCCTGTGGCGCAAGCTGAAGGGGTACGGGGTGGAGTGACGGGGGCGGTCCCGCGCACGGAGCGTTTTCAGCGTCAGGATGCCGGAAAACCATCTCGTGGCAGGGACTTCATCGCCTTCCCGGCCCTCTACGGCGAATCATCATCGGACAATTTCATGCATCATTCAGACCTGTTGCGGAGAATTGCAAGCATTTTCGCATTTTTTGTGTTTCCCGCGCGATAAAATGTGTTGACTTCGCAAGCCGTCCGCCCTAGGGACTGCTGACTTTATGCGGAAATGGGAGCCAAAGGCCCCGAACCGGGACCCGGCCCTGTCTTCGCATTCCCGCTGGCAGCTGTTTGCAGCGGGAGAAGAGTACTTTTTTTTACTTTTTTTCTTTGAGGTTATTGACTTGTCTAAGAACATCTATGTTGGAAATCTGCCCTGGTCCACCACTGACAACGATCTGCGGGACCTGTTCTCCCAGTACGGCGAAGTCAGCTCCGCTCACGTCATCGAAGACCGCGAAACCGGTCGTTCCCGTGGCTTCGGCTTCGTGGAGATGGATGAAGAGGGCGCTCGCAAGTCCATCCAGGCGCTGAACGGCACCGATATGCAGGGCCGCTCCCTGAAGGTGAACGAGGCCCAGCCGCGCGAAAGCCGCCCGGCCAGCCGCAGCCGCTACTAGTCCTTACGATTTGATCACAAAGAAGCCCGTCCCCGACGGGCTTTTTTTTTGCCCTTCGCCTGCCGTCCGCGCTCCCGCACATCCCCGTCACCACCTCATCCTTCCGCCACCGCGACACCGGCCGGCGGCCAGGCCCTGAATTTCCGGCCTGAAAACACAAATTCCCGCGAAAGCGGGAATCTGCGGTTCTTGTCCGGAAAACAACCGCCCTGCGGCTACGCCGCCTCGAACCTGTAGCCCACGCCCGGAATGGTCAGGATGAGGCGCGGCACCTGCGGGTTGTCCTCGATCTTCTTGCGCAGCCGCTGCACATGCACATCCACGGCCCGGCTGTGGGAGTAGAGCTTGGAGTCGGCCCAGTTCTGGCTCTGGATGAAATCGCGGGACAGGGTCTCGCCGGCATGGGACACGAAAAGCTCGAGCAGGGCGAACTCCGTCCTGGTCAGGCTCACGTCGCGGCCGTGGATGGTGGCCTGGTGGTTGCGATAATCCAGGCAGACCTCGCCCGCGCGGCAGGGGGCCGAAAGCTCGCTGCGCCCGACCCGCCTGAGCACGGTCCTGATCCGGGCCGAAAGCTCCAGGGCGTTGAACGGCTTGACCAGATAGTCGTCGGCTCCGCACTCCAGCCCCAGCAGCTTGTCGGCCACCGTGTCCCGGGCCGAGAGCATGATGACCGGCACGTCGCTCTCGCGGCGCAGGATCTGGCAGACCTTGATGCCGTCGATATCCGGCAGGCCCAGGTCCAGCAGGACCAGATCGGGCCCGTGTTCCCGGACTGCAGCCAGTCCGTCGCTCCCGCACGCGGCGTTCAGAACGGAAAAACCGTCCAGCTCCAGATTGGCGGTGACGGTTTTGACGATGTCCGGATCGTCGTCGATGATCAGTATCCTCTTGTGTGCCATGCCGCTGCTGTCTCCTCCCCATTCCGCCAAGGCACGGGCTTCCCCGCGCAATCCTTCCGTTCGGCATATCCCGATACACAGGTTTCAATCCTGTTACAACTTTAACCCTTCGATGCGCGGATTTTCTGTTATTCAGACGGCATAGCAGCGGCACGACCGGCTGGACGACGGTCAGCCGCGGCTTGGAGCCGGTTCCACAGCACATTCACAGGAGGGAGTATGACCCTGAAAAAAGATGCATCCAGCGGACGAGGATGGCGGTTCGCCCTGCCACCGGCCATCGCGGGCATCGTGGTCACGGTAGGGGCGGCCCTGGCCATGACGGCCACGGACCAGGCCAGCTTCTGCGGCAGTTGCCATTCCATGGCCGAAGCTGCGCTGACGCACAAGCGCTCGGTCCATGCCGAACTGGCCTGCAACGAATGCCACGCCCCGCACAACCTGGCGGCCAAGATTCCGTTCAAGACCAAGGAAGGGACGCGGGATATCCTGGCCACCGTCACGAGCACCATCCCGGACCTCATCCACCCCGGCGAGGACACCAGGGAAGTGACCCAGGAGAACTGCACGCGCTGCCACAGCGCCACCACCTCCACCGTGGTCATGCAGAGCAAGAAATTCTGCACCGACTGCCACCGTCACGTGCCCCACACCCCCAAAATCCCCGTAGCCAAAAGGAGCGCCGCCGATGCGTAACAACTTTCCCCTTTTCGCCATGCTGGCCGTGGGAATGGCCCTGGCCCTGGGCGCATGTTCCGAGGTCGCCGAACCCGAAGCCCCGGTCTTCAAGACCAAGCTCAAATCCGACGAAATCCGCAACTCCGCCTTCAAGGCCGAGTTTCCGCTGCACTACGAAACGTACCTGCGCAACAATGAATCCGAGATCATGACCGAGTACGGCGGATCCGTGTCGTACGACAAGCACGACAACGTCAACCCCCTGCCCAAGGGCTACAAGCACGCCCAGCCCTACCTGAAGAATCTCTGGCTCGGCTACCCCTTCAGCTACGAATACAAGGCTGCCCGGGGGCACACCTATGCCATCAAGGACATCCTGAACATCGACCGCCTGAACCGGTACGATGAAAAGGCCGGACTGCCGGCGACCTGCTGGAACTGCAAGGGCGCCAAGATGAACGAATGGACGGCCAAATACGGCGACGAGTTCTGGGCCAAGGATTTCAACCAGTTTCGCGAAGAAGTCGACATGGACGACAACACCATCGGCTGCGCCAACTGCCATGATCCGGCCAACATGGAACTTCGCCTCTATTCCGTGCCCCTGCAGGACCACCTGAAGGCCGAGGGCAAGGACTTCAAGACCCTCCCCCGCAACGAGCAGCGCGCCCTGATGTGCGGCCAGTGCCACGTGGAATACTATTTCACGGACAAGGGCCAGGGCACGCCCAAGAAGCCCGTCTTCCCCTGGTCCGAGGGCAAGGACCCCGAACAGATCTACGCCTACTACAAGGGCCACGGCGACACCACGACGCCAGGCTTCGAAGGCAACTTCGTGGACTGGACGCACCCCGTGTCCAAGACCCCCATGCTCAAGGCCCAGCACCCCGAATACGAGACCTGGTTCAACGGCGTGCACGGCGCGGCCGGCGTCAGCTGCGCCGACTGCCACATGAGCTACACCCGCCTCGACGGCAAGAAGAAGATGTCCAACCATCACTGGAACTCGCCCCTCAAGGACCCGGACATGAAGGCCTGCCGCCAGTGCCACACCGACAAGTCGCCCGACTACCTGCGCCAGCGCGTGCTCTTCACCCAGGACAAGGTCTGGGAGCAGCTCATGACCGCCCAGGACATCTCGGTCAAGGCGCATGAGGCCATCCGCATGGCCGCCGAATTCGAAGGGCCCAAGCCGGCCGATTACGACCAGCTCATGATCGACGCCCGCGAAATGTGCCGCAAGGGCCAGTTCTTCTGGGACTACGTGTCCGCCGAAAACAGCGTCGGCTTCCACAACCCGGCCAAGGCCCTGGACACCCTGGCCAAGTCCCAGCAGTACAGCCAGAAGGCCGTCGATATCGCCATCAAGGCCGCGGCCTTCACCACGGCCGAAGCCCTGTCCGGCGACATCAAGCAGCTGGTGCCGCCCATCATGGAGCACAGCCGCGAACTGCAGATGGATCCCGAGCACATGGCCAGCCACCAGTGGTTCAAGTATCTGAAGGTTACGCCCAAGTCCCCCCAGGTGTGGGATGAAAACCGCCGCCTGATCCCCAAGCCCGCCGCCAGCTAGGCAGGCGTGACGCATCCGCCCTCAGCAGGGGGTTCCGGTCCAGGCCGGAACCCCCTTTTTCTTTCAATTCAGCCAATTGCATGCACGCCGTGCGACCGTTCGACAAAAAAACCGAGCCCCCTTGTCCTTTTCCCTCCGACAAAGTAAGAAATATCTATGACTCTCGTTAAAAACTATCGTTATTATCAATGAATCCCATACGCGGAGGTACGGCAGATGGCAGAAGAATTGGCAGCAGGCTGCACCCGCCCCACGGCCGAGGTGGAACAGACACCCCAGGAAACCCCACAACCAGCGGCGACACCAGCCCAAGGAGCGCGCCCCATGATCCAGGTAGGGAAAAAGGCCCCCGATTTCGCGGCCCCGGCATACTTCAACGGAGGGTTCATCAACGTCAGGCTGTCCGACTATCTCGGGAAATGGGTGGTCCTGTGCTTCTACCCCGGCGACTTCACCTTTGTCTGAGCGACGGAAATCTCGGCGGTCGCCGAGAAGCACGATGAATTCGTCAAGCTGGGCGTGCAGGTCCTGTCCATGAGCACGGACAGCATGTTCGTGCACAAGATGTGGGTGGACGATGAGCTTTCGAAAATGATCACCGCCAAGACGGTGCCGTTCCCCATGCTGTCCGACGGCGGCGGCAACGTGGGCCGGATGTACGGCATCTACGACGAGGCCGGCGGAGTGGACGTGCGCGGCCGTTTCCTGATCGACCCGGACGGCAACGTGCAGGCCTACGAGGTCCTGACCCCGCCCGTGGGCCGCAACGTGAACGAGACCCTGCGCCAGATCCAGGCCTACCAGCTGGTGCGCGAGAGCAAGGGCTCCCAGGCCACGCCCTCGGGCTGGCGCCCCGGCAAACCGACCCTCAAACCCGGCCCCGGCCTGGTGGGCAAGGTCTGGGAAGCCTGGACCGTGGACAAGGCCTTCGACTGA
>CALMTS010000400.1 GCA_937872685.1 uncultured Desulfomicrobium sp. | reverse complement strand
ATGTTCTGGACCTTGCGGGCCATGAGGTCATGAAATTTCCTGAACTCGGAATCCTGGGCCACAAGTTGCAAAGCTGGCTTGAAGGGCATGCCTGTCTCCGGTGAATTAGGTGCGATGACTGCGAAAACCTTATGCAATTACCTGCCCTTAAGCAACGCGCCAAAGAAGAAAATACCTGGGGGCTCCTGGCCGGCAGTGCGGTGGCCGGCACGTATTTGTCGAAAACCCGCACATGACGAAGCGGCAAAATAACATCGATGTCAAATCTGGGGATGGCTATGAAATTTACCGGCTATGATCTCGGCCCCTACCACGACGAAATGTTTTCGGCTCCTGGCGAACCCCGGGACGGCACCCGCCTGCTCGTCCAGAAGATCGAGTCCCTGCCCGAAGGCGAACTGCTCCGGCGGCAGCAGCAGGCGGAACAGGCGCTCTATGATCTGGGCATCACCTTCACGGTCTATGGACATGAACAGGGCACGGAAAAGATCTTCCCATTCGATGTGGTTCCTCGCGTCATCGAAGCCAAAGACTGGGACGGCATCGAAGTCGGCCTCAAACAGCGCATCTTCGCCCTCAACCTGTTCCTGGACGACATCTACCACGACCAGAAAATCATCAGGGACGGGGTCATCCCGCGCGAAATCATCGAGACGGCCGAAGGATTCCTGCCCGCGTGCATGGGCATAAACCCTCCCCACGGGGTCTGGTGCCATATTACGGGCACGGATCTGGTCCGGGACGAGCAGGGTACATTCTTCGTCCTGGAGGACAACCTGCGCTGCCCATCCGGCGTCTCGTACGTCCTGGCAAACCGCAGCCTGATGAAACGCACCCTGCCCGAAGTCTTCTCGGCGTCTCGCGTCCGGCCCGTGGACGACTACCCGGCCAAGCTCCTGAATCTCCTGCTGCGCATGGCGCCCAAAGGCGTTTCCAATCCCTGCGTGGCCCTGCTCACTCCAGGCATCTACAATTCCGCCTACTTCGAACATTCCTTCCTGGCCCTGCAAACCGGCATCGAACTGGTTCAGAACCAGGACCTGATCGTGGAAAACGACTTTGTGTACATGCGCACGACCAAGGGACTCAAGAAAGTGGATGTCATCTACCGCCGCCTGAACGACGACTACCTCGATCCGCTCGTTTTCCGCCCCGAGTCCCTGCTGGGCGTCCCCGGCATCATGGGCGCCTACCGCGCCGGCAACATCTGCCTGGCCAATGCCCCCGGCACGGGCGTGGCCGACGACAAGGTCGTCTACGCCTATGTCCCCGACATCATACAGTACTACCTCGGGGAAGAGCCCTTCATCCCCAACGTGCCCACCTACCTGTGCTGGCGTGAAAAGGACAGGGCTTACGTTCTGGACAATCTGGAAACCATGGTCGTCAAGGCGGCCAACGAGTCCGGCGGATACGGCATGCTGGTCGGCCCTGCCTCGACCAGGGCCGAGCGGGAGGAGTTTGTCCGGCGCATCCAGGCCAAACCCCGCAACTACATCGCCCAGCCGGCCCTGATGCTGTCGCGCGCGCCCGTCATTGTCGACGACCACTTCGAAGGCCGCCATGTGGACCTGCGCCCCTATATTCTGCACGGCGGCGATGTCCAGGTCATCCCCGGCGGCCTGACCCGGGTTGCGCTCAAGAAGGGCTCGCTCGTGGTCAACTCCTCCCAGGGCGGGGGCAGCAAGGACACCTGGGTTCTCAAACACTAAACGCAAGGACGCGCCATGCTTTCACGTGTCGCCAACGCCATCTACTGGATGAGCCGCTATCTGGAACGGGCCGGGAACCTGGCCCGCGTCGTCGAGGTCAACTGGCATCTGACCCTGGATCTGCAAGAATCCGAAAGCGGTGAATGGAAATCCCTCATCGAAGCCAGTGGGGACCAGTCCCTGTTTCAGGAACGTTACGGGTATTACGACGCGGCCTCGGTCATCACGTTTCTGAGCTTCGACCGCGATTACGCCAATTCCATCGCGTCCTGCCTCTGGGCGGCCCGGGAAAACGCCCGCGCCATCCGCGAGGTCATCCCCTACGAGATGTGGAACTATATCAATATATTCTACCATCTCGTCCATGACGCATCGACCCGCCCCCTGCAGGTGGTCGAAAACCCGTTCACGTTCTGCCAGGAGATCAAGATGCGGGACTTCATCCTCGGCGGGATCGCGGCGGACGCCATGATCGAGGACGAAGCCTGGCATTTCGCGCGGCTCGGCCGCCTCCTGGAGCGCTGCGACAAGACCTCGCGCATCCTGGATGTCAGTTTCCACCATCTTCTGGACGATCAAAAGGGTGCGCAGCAGCCGGGCGACTCCATCCACTGGATGGCTCTACTCCGCGCCACCAGTGCGTTTAACGCCTTCCGCCGCTGTCGTGGACGCATCTCGCCAGAAAAAGTCGCGGACTTTCTGCTTTTCGACCGCGATTTTTCCAGATCCGTCCTGCATGGGCTGACCCGGGCCCAGGCGTCCCTGCACGCCATCACCGGCACGAAACTCAATTTCTTCACCCGCGAGAGCGAGCGCCTTTTGGGGCAACTCTGCGCGGACCTTTCGTACTTGACCATCGAAGACGTTTTCGCTCAGGGTTTGCACCGCTTCACTGACAAACTGCAGTCGCGCATGAATGCCGTCGATTCGCGCCTGGGGCAGGAATTTTTCGGCTACTCCTCGAACGAGGAGGCTGTAAGGATGGATCAATGACCTTTTGTCTCGGCATCACGGTTGAGGACGGCCTGGTCGGACTGGCGGACACGCGCATCACCGCCGGCAATGAAATGACGACGGCCCAGAAGCTCAGCACCTACGAAACCGAAACCGGAGCGGTCTTCTTCATGACCTCGGGCCTGCGCTCCGTGCGGGACAAGGTGGCCACATATTTCGAGGAAGCGCTTGAAACAGGGCCGCCTCCGGACAAGCTCTACAAGGCGGTCAACCTTTTCTCCGACCTCGTTCGCAGGGTTGCCAAGGAAGACAAGGAATTCCTCGACGCATCGGGGCTGCAGTTCAACATCCACGCCATCATGGGCGGGCAGTTCACGGGAGACCGCACCCACAAGCTCTTCCTGATCTACCCCCAGGGCAACTGGGTGGAGATCACATCCGGGACCCCCTACCATATCATCGGGGAAACGGGCTATGGCAAGCCTGTCCTGGACCGGACGCTGAAGCACGCCGACTCCATTCATTTCGCCCTCAAGGTCGGCTGCCTGGCCTTTGATTCCACACGCATCAGCGCAGCGGGGGTGGATTTCCCGCTCGATGTCGTGGTCTACTCCAAAGGTTCCTTCTCCCTGATCGAGCACCGCTTCGAACAGAACGATCTGGCGCACATCACGGCCTGGTGGCAGGAACGCTTGAGGGAAAGCGTACACGCCCTGCCTTCGGAATGGATCTCCGCCATCGCCGCCAAGCTGGCGCCCAGCAGCCGCAAGCTGCACGCCAGAACCGAGGACTGACGCATGCTCATCAGGGTCGAGCACGAGACGCGTTATCGTTTCAGCCAACCGGTATTCCTGGAGCCTCAGCTCGTCCGTCTCGTACCACGCTCAGATTCGGGCCAGGCTCCGGAATCGTTCACGCTCTCCATGACCCCCGCACCAAGCGGGCAATGTG
>CALMTS010000399.1 GCA_937872685.1 uncultured Desulfomicrobium sp. | reverse complement strand
GTCATCAACGCCACGGACGCGGGCCGCGAGGGAGAGCTCATCTTCCGGCGCATCTACCTTCTGGCCGGCAGCACCAAGCCCATCCGGCGCCTGTGGGCCAACGACATGACCGAGAAGGGCCTGCAGAAGGCCTTCGCCAGCCTCGTGGACGGCGAGCAGAAGCGCAACCTCGGCCACGCCGCCTTCGCCCGGGCCGAGGCCGACTGGCTGGTGGGCATGAATTTCTCCCGCCTCTTCACCCTGCGCGCCGGCAGCCTCATCACGGTGGGGCGGGTGCAGACGCCGGTCCTCAAACTCCTGGTGGACCGCAGGCGCGAGATCGAAAACTTCGTCCCGCGCGACTACTGGACCGTGGAGGGCGACTTCGCCCAGGACGGGGAGACGTTCAAGGCGACCTGGTACGCCCCGCAGGATTTCAAGGACTCCAAGGTCTGGACCGAGGCCGAAGGGCGCGACGTGGTCGAGGCCTGCGCAGGGAAGGACGGCGAGGTGCTGGCCATGGAGAAGAAGAAGGGCCGGCAGAAACCGCCGCTGCCCTTCGACCTGACCACCCTGCAGAAGGAGGCCAACTCCCGCCTGGGCTTCTCGGCCCAGCAGACCCTGTCCATCGCCCAGGACCTCTACGAGAAGCGCAAGCTCATCACCTACCCGCGCACGGACTCCAGGCACCTGACCAAGGAGCTTTTCGCCGAATGCCTGGAGCACCTGCGGGCCGTGTACCCCCATTTCCCTGACATCGCCCAGAAGGCCGCAGCCAACATCAAGGCCGGAAAGAAAAAATTCGAGTGCGTGAACGACGCCAAGGTCACGGACCACCACGCCATCATCCCCACGGCCGTGAAGGCCAACCAGGCCACGCTGGGCAGGGACGAGTGGGCGGTGTACGAGATGATCTGCCGGCGCTTCGCGGCCGCGTTCATGGACGACGCCGTGTTCGACGCCTCGACCCTGTGGATCGGTGTGGCCGGGCACCGTTTCCGCGCCACGGGCAAGATCTTCCGGGACCGCGGCTGGCTGGAGGCCGAACCCTGGCGGGCCTCCGAGGACAACCCGCTGCCCGACCTGAAGAAGGGCGGAGTGGTGACGGTGGTGGAGCTCTCCCTGGCCGCGCACAAGACCAAGCCGCCGGCGCATTTCACCGACGCGACCCTGCTGGCGGCCATGGAGACCGCGGGCAAGCTCGTGGAGGACGACGAACTGCGCGACGCCATGAAGGAGCGTGGCCTGGGGACCCCGGCGACGCGCGCCCAGATCATTGAAACTTTGCTTGCACGGGAATACATTGGCAAGGACGGCAAGCGCCTTGTCGCCACGGACCTCGGCTGCTGGGCCGTGGACGTGGTCTGCGCCATGATCCCGCAGGTGGCCTCGCCGGAACTCACGGGCGAGTGGGAGAAGCGCCTCAAGGAGATGGAGCAGGGTGGGTACGCCTACGGCGTGTTCATGCGCCAGGTCCGGGACATGGTCGCGGGCGGGGTGAGCCTGGTCAAGGGCAGCTCAGTGCGGCCCCCGCGATGCCCCGTCGAAAGGCAACACCGCAACAAAGAGGTTACGACGTGAGCACGATTCTGGTGGTGGACAGCGACGGCAAGACCCTGGCAGCCACGCAGCGCAAGCTGCGCCGGGACTTCGAGACGCATATCGCCCTGGGTCCCCGCAGCGGCCTGCAGCGCCTGACGGAGGAGGGGCCCTATGCCGCCGTCATCGCCGAATTTTCCATGCCTGACATGGACGGCATCGAATTCCTGGCCCGAGTGCGGGCATCGTGGCCCCGGACCACCGGCATCCTCCTGAGCCGCGCCTCCATGGGCGTGGCCGACATGCTGCGCGCCATCAACGAGGCCAAGGTGTTCCACCTGCTTTCCGCCTCCTGCGACGAGCAGACGCTGCAGCAGGTCGTGGCGGAAGGCGTTCGCCGCCATGACGAACTGGCCGCGTCGGCCTCCGACATCCAGGAGACCTGCGCCGTCTTCGCCAAGGCGGTGCACGAAACCGTGTGCTGGATGCGGGGGGACGTGCGCGGCCTCCTGAGCCCCGTGCTGCCCCTGTTGCGCGGCCTGTGCGCCCGCCTCGGGGATCCGGCCCCCATGATGACGGAGACGGCCTTTCTCGTCTCGATCCTGGGCCTGATCGCCCTCCCGGCGGACCTGCTGGACACGGTCGTCGGCGGCCGGG
>CALMTS010000398.1 GCA_937872685.1 uncultured Desulfomicrobium sp. | reverse complement strand
TCCTTGACGTGCATGACCATGTCGGACTGGGCGTAGATTTCAGCCGGCGTGGCGACAATCTTTGCTCCGGAGGCTTCGTATTCGGCATCGCTGAACCCGCTGCCCACGCCGGCGGATTTTTCCACCAGCACGCTGTGCCCGTGCTGCTTCATGACTTCCACACCAGCCGGGGTCATGCAGACCCGGTTTTCCTGTGCCTTGATTTCCTTGAGTACGCCGACGATCATATTCCAGCTCCTTGTATTTCGCCTCGGTTGATTTTGGTGAACGGCTTCCGGGCTTTTGGCAAAAACCTTACCATAATTTCGGCCGGGGGCAAAGAAGCCGGAAAAATGCTGCGAAGGCGCGCGGGGCTTCAATCCGGGTCAAAGGGGTGTCCCTGTCTCGTGACAGGAAACGGGGCACATGTGGAATCGGCACATCGCCGTTTGGAACATTATATTTCCATAACTGTTTTATCTTGTCGAAAATAAAGCGTATAATCTCGAATTGAGCGCGGTTTCATAAGTTTCCATTTTTGCTGATTTGTTTCCATCAGACGCCAGCAACGCACGGCACGGAGGCGGTCATGGTCGAGAAGGTCATCATCATGGGCGCGGCGGGCCGCGACTTCCACAATTTCAACATCTATTTCCGGGACAACCCGCGCTATCGCGTGGTCTGTTTCACGGCCACGCAAATCCCTGACATCGCCGGACGGGTCTATCCTCCGGAACTGGCCGGCGGCATGTACCCCGACGGCATTCCGGTCTTCGCCGACAGCGAACTGGAGCACCTCATCCGCGAGGCCGGAGTCGATCTGGTGGTGTTCTCCTATTCGGACATCACGCATAACGAGGTCATGCACAAGGCCTCCCTGGTCACGGCGGCCGGAGCGGACTTCATGATCGCCGGGGCCACCTACACCATGCTGCCCACCAACAGGCCCGTGGTGGCCGTCTGCGCCGTGCGCACGGGCTGCGGAAAGTCGCAGGTCAGCCGTGAGGCCGCCCGGATTCTGAAGTCCTCCGGGCGGCGGGTGGTCATCATCCGGCATCCCATGCCCTACGGCGACCTGCGCGCGCAGGCCGTACAGCGTTTCGCCGACTACGCTGATCTGGACCGCCATCGATGCACCATCGAGGAGCGCGAGGAGTTCGAGCCCATCCTGGACATGGGCGTCGTGGTGTACGCCGGTGTGGATTACGGCCGCATTCTGGCCGCGGCCGAGAAGGAAGCCGATGTCCTGGTCTGGGACGGCGGCAACAACGACACCCCGTTTTACCGGCCGGCATTGCACGTGACGGTTTTCGACCCCCACCGCGCCGGGCACGAACTGCTCTATCACCCGGGGGAGACGAACATGCGCATGTGCGACGTGGCCGTCATCAACAAGGTCGATACCGCGACCGCAGGCCAGGTCGAGGCTGTGCGGGCCAACATCCGCGCCTGCAATCCGAGGGCGCGCATCGTCCTGGCCGAATCCCCCCTGCGGGTGGACCGGCCCGGGCTGATCAGGGGCAAGCGGGTGCTTGTGGTGGAGGACGGCCCGACCCTGACCCACGGAGGCATGCCCCACGGCGCCGGCACTCTGGCCGCGCGTCAGTGCGGCGCGGCCGAATTGGTGGACCCCAGGCCCTGGCTCGCGGGGAGTCTGCGCGATGTCTTCACGGCGTATCCGGGCATGGGGGCGGCGCTCCCGGCCATGGGCTACGGCCCGGGGCAGATCCGAGACCTGGAAGCGACCATCGCCGCCGTGCCGTGCGACGCCGTGGTCTCGGGCACGCCCATCGACATTTCGCGGGTCGTGCGCATCGACAAGCCCGTGGCCCGGGTGCGGTATGGGCACGCGGATCACGGGCAGCCAACGCTGGAATCGGTTCTGGCGGAGATGCTGAAAGAACGGGTGTGATCCGGGTTACGGGCCTGGCGGGTGAACGCGCGCATCGTCCCTTCTTCTTGACCGCCAGCCCGATGCTTGCAATGAAATCGGGTACATTGATTCGAACATGGAGAATACATGCTGGAACTTCGCGATGTGACCGTGCGCCGCGCCGGGCGGGTCATTCTGGACAGGGTGAGCCTGGCCGTGGCGCCGGGGGAACACCTGGTGCTGACCGGGCCCTCCGGAGGCGGCAAGTCCACCCTGCTCAAGGCGGCCCTGCTGTTCGAACCCGCGGACGAGGGCGAGGTGCTCTGGGACGGGTGCCCGGTCACCGCGTCGAATCTGGCCGCCCATCGCAGCCGCTTTCTGTACATCGGGCAGAAGCCGCTGCCTTTCGACGGTTTGGCCGGGGAATACCTCGATCTGCCCTTCACCTTTGCCGCCAACCGCTCCCGCCGGGCCGACCGCGACGCGCAGGACCGCCTCATGGCGTCAATGGGCCTTGACCCGGTCTTGCGCACAAGCCCCTACGGCCGTTTGTCCGGGGGCGAGCAGCAGCGCCTGACCATCATCCAGGGCCTGCAGCTGGAACGCTCCTTCTGCCTGCTGGACGAGGTCACCTCCAGTCTGGACCGGGACTCCCTGGAGGCCGTGGTCCGCTACTTCGCCGGGGACAGGGAGAGGACGGTCCTGGCCGTGACCCACAACAGGCAATGGCTCGATTTCGGTTTCGCCGAGATATCCCTCGAGGCCGGAAAGCTCAGGAGGCACCCATGAGCCAGACCATGGCCATTTCCATTCCGACCCTGATCATCTTTTCCGTCATGCTCATTTTTCCGGTGGCCATCTTCCGCCATCTTCGGCTCCGGCTGACGAAGGACCTCGTCATCTCCATGCTGCGCATGGCCGTGCAGCTGGGGCTTGTGGCCGTGTACCTGGAATGGGTCTTCAAGCTGGACATGCTCGCCCTCAACGTGGCCTGGGTGCTGGTCATGATCGTCGTTGCCACGGGCTCCATCCTGCGCCAGGGCGGGTTGTCGTGGCGCAGGTGCCTGTGGGCACTGCTGCCCGCCCATCTGCTGACCTCGCTTCTGACCCTCGCCGGGTTCCTGCTGGTCTTCGATGTTTCCACCCTGGGCTCGGCCCGCTACCTGGTCCCGCTCATGGGCATGGTGCTGGGCAACATCCTGCGCAGCAACGTGGTGGCGTTGGACCGTTTTTTCTCGGAGCTGCGCGCCAACCGGGACATGCACATCCAGTACCTGACCCTCGGGGCCAGCGACTCCGAAGCCGTGCGCCCTTTTCTGCGCAACGCCCTGCGCGCCGCCGTGGGGCCCCAGCTCGGAACCGTCGCCACCATGGGCATCGTCTCCCTGCCTGGCATGATGACCGGCCAGATTCTCGGCGGCTCGTCCCCGGCCGTGGCCATCGGCTACCAGATCATGATCATGATCGCGATCTTTACGGCCGCCACGGTGTCCGCCTTCCTGGCCGTTCATTTCGCGCGGAAGGCGGCTTTCGACGCTTTCGGACGTCTCGACGAGTCGATATTCCTGAAGCGGGCGTGATCCCGGCGCTTCAATGACGTTTTGGCCGGGTATCTTCCCGGAATGAATGGATTTGTTTTTTGCTGAAAGGCATTGTTTTTTTCCACGGCCCTGCTACATCCAGCCGCAATCCATGTTTTCCATGATTCCGGCCGGGTCCGGAACGAGGCGGGCGCCATGCGGTTTTATCTGACCACCATCATTCTGCTTTCCCTGAGCAACATCTTCATGACGTTCGCCTGGTACGGGCATCTGCGCAACCTGTCCCACACGCCGTGGGTCATCGCGGCCTTCGCCAGCTGGGGCATCGCTCTGCTGGAATACCTGCTGCAGGTCCCGGCCAACCGCATCGGGCACCAGGTCATGAACGTCGGCCAGCTCAAGATCCTGCAGGAGTGCATCGCCCTCTCGGTCTTCATCCCCTTCTCCATCCTGTACATGAAGGAGAAGCCCAGCATGGACTACGTCTGGGCGGG
>CALMTS010000397.1 GCA_937872685.1 uncultured Desulfomicrobium sp. | reverse complement strand
TTTCATTATTTGCGGGACGCAAAAAAGTGGAACGACCGCTTTATATTCGTACTTAAACCAGCATCATCAAGTGTGTATGGCCGATAAAAAAGAGTTGCATTATTTTGATGATGACTCTTTGTTTTCAGATGGTGAACCTGATTATTCCGAATATCATTCCTGGTTCAGCCCAAATGGTGCACATAAGCTGCTTGGAGAGGCAACTCCTTCATACATGTACTGGAAGAGTTCTCCAAAAAGAATATGGAAATACAATCCGAGCATGAAAATATTAATAATTTTAAGAAATCCGATTGAAAGAGCTTATTCGCATTGGAACATGCAGCGTTTTAAAAAATTGGAAAGGCTTCCTTTTTATCAGGCCATAACGACTGAGCAAGAAAGGATAAAGCAATCTCATCCTTTTCAAGATATGAAGTTTTCGTATGTTGACAGAGGTTTTTATCTTGAGCAATTGCGCAGAATATGGATGTATTTTCCGAAAGATCAGGTTTTAGTTCTAAAAAATGAATATTTGAAACATTGTCATGATGATGCATTGAAAGATGTGTGTGATTTTTTGGGTGTGGATCGTTTTGAAAATGTCGAAAGAAAAAATGTTCACGCGATTTCATATGCTTCTCCTCTTGATAAAAAAGAGAAAAGATATCTCGAACGTATATATGAATGTCATATCCGAGAGATTGAGCGTGAGTTGGGATGGGATTGCAGCGATTGGCTTGGCTGCTGAGTTCATATTCCTGAGATACGGCTTGAGTGCATCCGCTTTTTTCTCTTTCGGGGGGCGGCGCGAATCTGCGATCCGGAAGCATACTGTTCTTTTTTCCCATGCAGGAGGGTTTGAGGTTTCCCGCGAAGGGGTATAAGTCGCCCCTATCATCAATCGCGAGGGGGATTTTCATGAACGAATGCCGCATCAACCCATGCTGCCAGGACCTGAGTTCCTTCAAGGTCATGGACGTGCTGGAGCGGGCTTGCGCGTTGGAGAAGCAGGGCCGGGACATCGTGCACCTGCAGATCGGCGAGCCCGACTTCGACACGCCCGAGTGCGTCAAGGACGCCGCCTGCAAGGCCATCCGCGACGGCCGCTGCCAATATACCCATTCCCTGGGCATCATCGAGCTGCGCGAGGCTATCTGCGCCTCATACCACGCCAAATACGGCGTCGAGGTCCATCCTGACCAGGTGCTTGTCACCTCGGGCACTTCGCCGTCCATGCTGCTGGTCTTTTCGCTCCTGCTGCAGCCCGGCGACCGGGTCCTGCTCTCGGACCCGAGCTATGCCTGCTATCCCAATTTCATCCGTTTCACCGGTGCGGTGGCCGATTTCGTGCCCGTGCGCGAGGAGGACGGGTTCCAGTTTCGCGTCGATCAGGTCAAGGCCCGCATGAACGACGACGTGCACGGCATCCTGGTCAACTCCCCGTCCAACCCGACCGGGACTCTGGTCAGCCCCGAGGTGTACTGCGGTCTGGCCGAGCTCGGCGTGCCGCTTTTCTCCGACGAGATCTACCACGGGCTCGTCTATGAGGGGCAGGAGCACACCGCCCTCGAGTTCACGGACAACTGCTTCGTCTTCAACGGTTTTTCCAAGCTCTACGCCATGACCGGCTGGAGGCTCGGGTACGTCATCGCCCCCAAAGGCTACATGAAGCGTCTGCAGACCATGCAGCAGAACTTCTTCCTGTGCACCAGTTCCATCGCCCAGTGGGCGGGCGTGGCCGCCCTGACCCAGGCCGGCCCGGACGTGGAGCGCATGAAGGCCATCTACGACCAGCGCCGCACGTACCTCATCGCGCGGCTGCGGGAACTCGGCTTCGGCATCAAGGTCGAGCCCACGGGCGCGTTTTACGTGTTCGCCAACGCCAGGAAATACACGAACGATTCCATGCAGTTCACCTTCGACCTGCTGGAAAAGGCCGGTGTGGGCGTGGCCCCGGGCGTGGATTTCGGACCCGGAGGCGAGGGCTACATCCGTTTTTCCTACGCCAACTCCATCGAGAACATCGAAGAGGGCATGCGGCGTCTTGAAACATATCTGGGAGGCTTGAAATGAACATGGTCGAAGTGGCCCTGAACCGGCCCTGCTGCTCCGGATGCCTGGCCTGCGTGGAACTGGCGCCGGAGATTTTCGCCTACGACGAGGCCTCCCACGTCGCCGTGGTCCTCAAGAATCCCTGCGAGGAGGACCTGGCCCGCAAGGCCGCGTCTTACTGTCCGGACGACTGCATCGAGATCATTGAATAAGTGGCGGTCGCTGAAGCGACGTCGAAAAGAAATCGAAAGGGGCGTTCCCAACAGGGGGCGCCCCTTCGAGTTTCACGATCAGGGCCAGGCTTGACTGCCGACGTTGTCAGCTTATCAGGAATTTCTATTGTTTATTCAGCAAATACCGGAGGCAGCCATGACCGCCATTTCGACCGATACCCTGGCCAACATCCAGTTTCGTCTGCACTGGGAGGAGCATGGGGTTCGCCACGAGGACAGATATTACGCCCAGAACGTGAACCTGTGGAGGGATGTTTTTCCCGCCGGGCTTGAAAAGCAGATTCTGGGGATGACGGAGGGGGAGTCCCGCCTTGTCGATCTTCAGCCCGGAGTGCATGTGCCGGTGCGGGACATGCGGAAGGTCATGACCGTGCCCCGCAAGGCCTTCAAGCCCCCGGTCGGGGAGACCTCCATCGAGCCGCTGCAGGGCCGGTTCTACCCCCAAGGGGTGTTGCGCGGCCTGCCCGGCATCTATCCGCAGAACATCCAGCCCTTTCGTGTCGTCAATATCGGCGCGGACACGCTGACCGTCGATCTCAACCATCCCCTGGCCGATGTGGAGGGGCGGCTTGAGATCATCCCCCTTGCGGTCTGGCCGAAGCAGGCGGAGTTCGGCGGGCAGTGCACGGATTGGCTTTGCGCCGTGACCGACGGACCAGGGCTCAAGCGCAAGGCGGTCAGGGGGACGGATTTCGGACTCGGAGCGCCTCTGGAAAAGCCGCTGGGCGCCGGGGGCGCGGAATTCTACGACGTGCCGCGCAAGGTCCCGCACGTGGACAGCAAGGCGCGCGAGAACATCACCGGCGTCTATTCGCGTCTTCTGCACGGCAGGGAGAGGATTCTGGATCTCATGGCCGGATGGCAGTCGCATCTGCCCGACGGGGTCCGTGCCACGGGTTTGGGCATGAACGGCGAGGAGATGGGCGAAAACCCGGCCCTGTCGTCCCACGTGGTTCATGACCTCAATGTCGACCCGGCGCTCCCGTTCGCGGATGGCGCCTTTGACGCCGTGATCTGCAGCCTGTCCGTGGAATACCTGACGAGGCCCCTGGAGGTCTTCGCCGAGATCGCCCGGGTGCTCGCACCCGGCGGGTTGTGCGTCATGGTCTTTTCGCACCGCTGGTTCCCGGACCAGGCCGTGCGCATCTGGACCGAGCTGCACGAGTTTGAGCGCGTCTCTCTGGTCACGGAGTATTTTCGCCTCGGAGGCGCCTTCAGGGACGTGGCCACACTTTCCGAGCGCGGCTGGCCCCGGCCCATGGATGCCCGGGACCGTTACTACCCGCTGATCCAGCATTCGGACCCCGTGCATGCGGTCTGGGCCACGGTGGCCTGAACATTCCTCGCGGTTGCGCGATCCGCAATGACGAAGGCCGCCCTGTGAACGGGGCGGCCTTCGCTGCGTCGGGACGACGGGATGCTCCCTACGCCATTTCCTCGAGGCGTTTCTGGATGGCGTCAAGTTGATTCCTGAGCGCATCGGCCTGGTTTTTGAGGGTCTGTTTCTCCTTCTCGGGGTCAAGGCCCGGGCGGGCTGCGAAGCGCCCCTGGAAACCGGCCCCGGAGAAGCGGTTTCTGCATCCCCGGCCGCCGCCGAAGCCCGCTCCGCGGCCGTATCCGTAGCCGGCAAAGCCCGGCGTCACGGCGCCGGCGCAATACCCGGCACCCCTGCCTGTCATGGCGCCCATTCCCATGGGGCCTGTTCCGTCACCAGCTGGCATGATGATCCTCCTTCCCGCGGTCGCGCGGGGGCGGTTGTGTGGAAAAATGTCACCCGTCCTTGGGGCCGGGGTGCATGTGACTGTTCACGGCCTCGTGCAGGGACGACGCCGCCAGGAACGCGCAGTGGTGATGGTCTTCCGGAATCTGCCCGGCCCGGGCCAGGACCTCCTCGCCGGAGATGTCGAGGATCTCCTCGGCCGTCCTGCCCACGGCCATCTCGGCGGCTATGGAGCCGCAGACCACGCTCGGCCCGCACCCGTCCGTCTCGAAGGACGCGGCGCCGACCCGCTCGCCCTCGAACCTGAGGAAGATGGCCATGGAATCGCCGCAGGTTCCCCGCAGCAGGGACGAGCCGTCCGCGTTTTCCAGGGCTCCACGGTTGGGGGGAGCGACCCAGCGCTGAAATGCCTCCTCGCCCCAGGCCGCCCTGGTGTCCTCGTTGATGGTCTCCTGCAGGACCGCGACTATGCGGTCGAAATCGTCGCTCATGTGCGCAGCTTCTCCTTGGCTCGTTTCACGCGGTGCCTCATGTGACCTTTCCGCTGTGCTTTCTTCCAAAGCAACAGCGATGCCATTTGGAGGACACGGGTTACGTTTTTCCAACATTTCGGGATGACAGGCCTTTTGTGCATCGAAGGGGCAAGCCTTCGGTCAAGGGGCGCACCCGCGCAACCTTCGCCCACGGCAGGGTTGCAGCTGTGCAGCGCCGGTCACTGAGTATTTTCGGCAAAGCGGTGGGTCAAGGATCTGTCCACCCTTTCGGCGCGCGGCTGGCCCCGGCCCATGGACGCACGGGACCGCGACTATCCCATGATCCAGCATTTTGATCCGGTGCATGCGGTTTGGGCAGTGAGGTCCTTTAGCTCGACTGACGCCGCCATGACACGGCGTGGTTGAATGAAAATGGCCGCATCCTTTTGGTTGCGGCCATTTTCATGTGCGAAGAGGAGGACAATTCAAGATGCGCCTCCTTTTCTCTCCTTGCCCTAACGTTTAAAAGTACTTTTGACAGCATGTCCAAGAGCCCTTAAAAGAGTGCTGTTCAAAGGAGGTTCATCATGTCCGTCATCACTGCCAATGACATCAAGCGTCGGGGTGTGGCCTGCATCGCCGAGAGCCTGGCCCACGCGCCCGAAGTGGCCATTTCCGTGCGCGGCAAGGAAACGTACGTCGTCATGAACATGGAACAGTACCAGCACCTGCGCGCCTGCGAACTGGAGGCGG
>CALMTS010000396.1 GCA_937872685.1 uncultured Desulfomicrobium sp. | reverse complement strand
TCTGGGCCTCGGCGATGATGTGCAGGGCCTGGGTGGTCTTGCCTGAAGACTCCGGCCCGAAAATCTCCGTCACTCTCCCGCGCGGAATTCCGCCCACGCCCAAGGCGAGGTCCAGCCCGATGGATCCCGTGGGAATGACCGGGACGACCTGATGGGAGGTATCGGAAAGACGCATGACCGAGCCTTGGCCGTAACGGCGCTCGATGGTGGCCAGCGCGGTTTCCAGCGCTTCGCGGCGGGCGTCTTCGGGGGAAACGGATTTTGGACGGGCCATGAGATGCTCCATTTGAAAGTTGGGGTTTCGACGAAAACAGATAAACAAGCGCTCGTAGCAAATATGGATATGGAAGACAATGCCGCCCCAGGAGGGGCCGGCGACGACAACTTGACAGTAACAATCGAAAATTAATGACTCTTTTCAGCGAAGACACTTTTGCCGTCCCTATGGGGACGATCCGGTCCCCCGTCGGCCATGGCACTGCAGCACCGTTCTCCCTGCGCCATCTTCCGGAAGCGTTGCGGCGAAAGTTCATGCCGCGGACATTGATCCCGAAAAACATGCGTTCAGGAGTTGCGCTAACGCAATGGTTCATTTACGCTCTGTGGCAGTTGCGCGACAATGCGAACAACTCGGTATTCATTGAGATTCCGGTCAGTATCCGCATCGCGCAAGAGAACGCTCAAGGCGACGGGACGCAGGTGGGGCAGACCCCCTGTGCGCGCGAAGCGTGTCCCGTTTCCGAAGGACATAGGGAAACGAAACCCGGCTCGTCGGGCCGGGTTTCAGATTGCGGCCGGTGTTTTGCGCATCCTGAACAGCAACGTTTACCTGAGGAGATGAACATGAAGAAAGGCGTGATGAGCTTGCTGGCGGTATTCATGCTTCTGGCCACGGCAGTCCCCGGTTTTGCCGGAGAGTGCACGAATCGCGGCCTCCTGGACACCATGTACTGCGACGAAGACAAGGATCTGGTCGCAGATCTGGCGCCGGAGGGAGAATGCAAGGACCCCTCGACCCTGGTCTTCACCTACACCCCCGTTGAAGACCCGGCCGTGTACCAGGACCTCTTCTCGGATTTTCAGGAGTACCTGAAAAAAGCCACGGGCAAGGACGTCGTCTATTACTCCGTGCATTCCAACTCCGCCCAGGTCGAAGCCATGCGCTCCGGCCGCCTGCATGTGGCCGGCTTCTCCACCGGCCCCACCGGCTTCGCCGTCAACCTCGCCGGCTATGTGCCCATGGCTGTCAAGGGCGACCCCACCGGCTTCCAGGGCTACCACCTGATCGTGGTCGTCAAGAAGGACAGCCCCATCCAGTCCATGGCCGACCTCAAGGGCAAGAAGGTGGCCCATACCTCCGCCTCTTCCAACTCCGGCAACCTGGCCCCCCGCGCCCTGTTCCCGGCCCTGGGCATCGTGCCTGACAAGGACTACACAGTGGTCTATTCCGGCAAGCACGACCAGTCCGTCCTGGGCGTGGCCCACGGCGACTATGACGCCGCCCCGGTGGCCTCCGACGTGTACGAACGCATGCTCCGCGCGGGCCGCGTGGACGAAGGCGCCCTGCGGATCATCTACACCAGCCCGCGTTTCCCCACCTCCTCCTTCGGCTACTCCAGCCAGCTCTGCCCCGAACTGGTGCAGAAGATCGTCGGCGCCTTCCACACCTACCGTTTTTCGGACGCCATGAAGAAAGCCTTCGACGGCGCCGACCGCTTCTACCCCATCACCTACAACGTCGATTGGGCGGTCATCCGCGAAATCGCCGAGGCCACGGGTTCAAGCTACAACGAGGAAGGGCTCAAGGCCATGATCGCCAAGGAAAAGGCCGACGCGGAAAAGAAGGCGACAAAGCAGTAGGACAAGGGAATAACGTGACCCCACAGCAAAGCAACGGGAACGGGGGGGGAGCCCCCCGTTCCCTGATCGTCAAAGACCTGGTCAAGGCCTATGTACCGGGAAAACCGGTACTCAAGAACATATCATTCGAAGTCAGCGGCTGTTCCACCGTGGCCATCATCGGCCCGTCGGGCACAGGCAAGAGCACGCTCCTGCGCTGCATCAACCGGCTCATCGACCCCACCGGCGGGTCCATCACCGTCGCGGGACACGAAATCACCCGGCTCTCGGGCAAGGACCTGCGCCTGGCCCGGCACCATGTCGGCATGGTCTTCCAGGAGTTCAACCTGGTGGAACGCCTCTCGGTCATCGAGAACGTGCTCTGCGGCCGCCTTGGGTTCGTCCCGGTCTGGCGCGCCTGGCTGCGCAAATACAGCCAGGAGGACATCGACCGGGCCTTCGAGCTCATCGACCTGGTCGGCCTGAGCGATTTCGCCACAGTGCGCGCAGACGCCCTGTCCGGCGGCCAGCGACAACGCGTGGGCATCGCCAGGGCGGTCATGCAGAATCCGGACGTGATCATGGCCGACGAGCCCACGTCGTCGCTTGATCCCAAGACATCCGTCGAGATCATGGAATTGCTGAACGATTTCTCCAGATCCCACGACATCCCGGTGCTGATCAACATCCACGACGTCAACCTGGCCAAGCGGTTTGCCACGCGGATCATCGGCATGTCCCAGGGGAGCATCATCTTCGACGGCCCCCCCGCGAACCTGTCCGACGACCACCTGAAGCAGATCTACGGCGGGGAGGACTGGCTGTCATGAACGCTACCGCACGACGCGTCGCCTTCAGGCCCAACTGGCTCGCCCGCGCGGGCTGGCTCCTGCTTGGCGCCTATTGCGTCATCGCCGTCCTGTCCCTGGACATCACCTGGGAACGTTTCATGATCGGTCTCGACAACGGCGCCGAATTTTTCGGGAGCATGATCCCGCCGAATTTCGAACGCTGGCGGCTGCTCATCAAGAACCTCATCGAGACCCTGGAGATAGCCGTCATCGCTTCGGCCTTCGGCGTTGCCTTCTCCCTGCCCATCGGCCTGGCCGCGGCCCGCAACCTGATGCCGGCCTGGGCCACCTGGCCGGCCCGCACGATCATCGCCATCTGCCGTTCCTTCCACCCGGTGATCTTCGCCATCCTCTTCGTCAAGGCCGTGGGCTTCGGACCGCTGGCTGGCATCCTGACCCTCATATTCGCCTCCATCGGGTTCATCGGCAAGCTTTTCGCCGAGGCCATCGAAGAGATCTCCCTCAAACCCGTCGAAGCGTGCAGGGCCGCCGGGGCACCGTTCATGAGCGTCATCATCTACGCCGTGCTGCCGCAGGTCCTGAACCGCTTCATCGGCTTCGCCACGTACCAGTTCGACGCGAACCTGCGCAATTCGACCATGGTCGGCATCGTCGGCGCAGGAGGCATCGGCGGAACACTGTTCGCGGCGTTCCAACGCTTCGATTACGATTTCCTGGCCGCCATTCTCCTCTCCATCATCGCCCTGGTCATGCTGGGCGAATACCTCGCATCCATCGTCAAGGCGGTCTTCAATGACTAGTCGCACGTGGCGACGCTTCACGCCCGCACAACGCCTGGCCCGCTTCGCCATCTATCTGGCAGCGGCCATCGCCCTGGCCCTCTCCCTGCGCACGGTGCAGATCGTGCCGGAATTCCTTTACGACGCGCCGGCGCAGATGGCCGACATGTTCACCCGCATGTGGCCGCCGGACACGTCGAATTACTGGGACGAAGTGCATGTGGCCCTGATCGAGACCATGCACATCGCCGGCATGGGGACCGTCCTGGCACTGATCATGTCCCTGCCCGTGGCGCTCATGGCCGCCAGCAACATCACACCCGTTCCGGCTCTCAACTGGCTGGCCAAGCTGATTCTGGTCTCCTCGCGCTCGGTCAATACCCTGGTATGGGCCATCCTGTTCGTGGCGGTCTTCGGCCCCGGCGCCCTGGCCGGGACGATGGCCATCGGCTTTCGCTCCATCGGGTTCTGCGGCAAGCTTCTGGGCGAGGCCCTGGAAGAATGCCACAAAGGCCCCATCGAGGCCCTCAGGGCCACGGGCGCCCCCTGGCCGAGCATCTTCCTGAAGGCCTACTGGCCGCAGGTCTCGCCGGCCTTCTGGGGCATCACGCTGTTCCGCTGGGACATCAACGTACGCGAATCCGCGGTCATCGGACTGGTCGGCGCCGGCGGCATCGGCATGGCCCTGGACACGGCCATCAACCTCTTCCGCTGGAACCAGGTCGCGCTGATCCTCCTGTGCATCTTCGCCATCGTCATCGCTGCGGAGATCGTGGTCACCAAGATACGGGAAAACATCATCTGATCATCCCTGTTTCCCCATGAATGCAACGAAACCCGCGCAGCTCCAGCCGCGCGGGTTTCATTTTTTGCGAGACGTCCAGCAGATCAGGCGATGCGCCGACCCACGAAGGCCGCGACCAGAATGACCGCCATGCCCAGGACGGCCTGGGGAGTGACGTCGGCGCCGCGCGTCAGGGCCGCCAGCAGCACTGCCAGTGGCGGTGTGAGATAGGAGAGGTAGCCGATGATGGTCATGTTGCCCGTGGTCACGGCCCGGTTCCAGAGCGTGAATGACAGGCCCAGGGGCACGAGGCCCAAATAGAGGGCCGAAAGCAGGGCCCCGGCCGGAGGCAGCCCGCGGGGCGAGCTCACGGCGTAGACCACTGCCGAACACGCCGCAGCCAGGACCGTGAAGGCGGGCATGTAGTCGCGGGCGGGCCGCAGGCGTGACAGGGCCACGGAAAAGCTGCTCCAGATCAGTCCGCAGCACAGGGCCAGGGCGTAGCCGGGAAGAAAGCGCATGTCGAACTGCAGGCTCCTGCCGCCGGAAACGACCAGCCCCGCGCCAAGGAGCCCGGCCAGGGCCACGGCCAGCACCGGCACGGATAGCCGCTTTTTCATCATGACGGACGAGAAGACCACGATCCAGAATGACCATGTGGTGGTCAGGATGGCACCCTCCACCAGGGGCGCATGGTCCAGGGCCAGGTAGTAGACCGCATGGTAGACGAAGATCCCCGCCAGCCCCAGGGCCCCCATGCGCAGCGATGGCCAGGGGATGGACGCCCGCCGGGAGATGATCATCTCCTGCGCCGCCAGATAGGCGGCGGCAGGGACGAAGCTGAAGAACAGCAGCTCCGGGACCGAAAGCCCGTCCAGGCCGCTGCCCGTGGCCGCCGGCAGGCTCGCCCAGCAGAGCACTGCGCCCATGGCATAAAGGTAGGGTTTCATGGCCGGCCTAGAAGAGCTTGCTGCCGATCTTGGCGTTCACGGCCGG
>CALMTS010000395.1 GCA_937872685.1 uncultured Desulfomicrobium sp. | reverse complement strand
GCGGCGGGCTGCAGGAGGAATGCTGCGTCCTGGGCACGCCCTGCCTGACCCTGCGTTGGAACACTGAGCGCCCCGTGACCCTCAGGGAACACGACGGCGCAAGCGTGCTTGTGGGCAACAACGTCGCGCGCATCCGCCAGGAATACCGCGCCGCCTTGCAGGCCGGACGCATCCCGCAACGCCCGGAACTCTGGGATGGACGCACGGCGGAGCGCTGCGTCGCGGCCCTTGTTTCACTTGAACGGCAGGCATAAGCTGAATTCTTGCCGACTTTGCCGCCAACACGAAGGAGACATAAGGGACAGACAAACTATTCTAACTTGCTTCTTTCGACTGCGAAGCATACCCCCCCTTTGTGACTCCCCGACTTCAAAAACCCTTCCGCCTCGCCCTCGTCACCGTGGTTGCCATCGCGGCATACGCGGCCCTAGCCAGCCCGTATCTGCTTTTCCTGTCCGTGCCGCCCATGGACAAGGCACTCCACGTTTCGGCCTCCATTGGAATCGCGCTGCTCCTGCGCTGGAGCCTGGGACTGCCTCTGGCGGCCGTCCTGCTCCTGACGGCGGCCATCGGTGGCGGCGTTGAACTCCTCCAGTACGTCATTCCCCATCGCAATCCCGGTTTGGACGATTTCCTCGCGGACGTCGCAGGCGCCGTCATCGCCGGAGTCCTGCTCAGCCTTATACGCATCCGCCGCAAGACACTGACATAGCAGACTATTTTTGAACGGCCAGCAAATTTTAAATTTTTCATCAGTCAGATAGGGCGCTTCAGCCCTCGCCATCCCGGACTTTCGCCAGACACCCCGCGCCTCGTCGCAATCCTCGCCTGCCAGGCACTACTCCGTATCCGCACAGGCCCGCCGCAATATCGCACCCGCACGCCGCCTGAACGACTTCTCCTTATTTCTACGCAACATCTGGAAATCAAATTGGGAATTGTTCACCGCGCTGTACATGCCGTATGGTCTGCGCCCATGAATGCCCCGAAAAACATCCACGACGCCCTCTTCCGGGACGCCATGAGCCGCAAGGAGGTCGCGGCGGACTTCCTGCGACAGTATCTCCCGCCCGGGGTGGCGCAACACCTTTGCTTCGACACCCTGACCATTTCCAAAGACTCCTTCGTATCAGGAGATCAGTCACTTCATTACTCGGATTTGCTCTATGAGGTGAGAGTTCGCAGCGGCGACAAGGCGTTCGTGTATTTTCTGTTCGAACACAAAAGCTTCCACGATCGGTTCACGGCTCTGCAGCTGCTGCGCTACATGCTCGAAATCTGGGAACTGTACCGCAAACAGCGCAGATCGTGCAGGACCCTGCCGCTGGTCATTCCCATCGTGGTCTACCACGGGAAAACACGGCAAAGAGCCATCCGTCTGAAAGAACTCGTCCCGGCTCCAGACCAGGAATGCGGGGCTTTCATTCCCGATTTCGATATCGCTCTGCACGACTTCTCACCCCAGGCCGAAACCGCTATCAAGGGTTCCACGGAACTTCGCCTCCTCTGCACATGCCTGCGCGCCAAAAACGACCCGAAAAGCGTGCTTCATGTCACGGAGATATTCAGGCTCTTGCGTGACCTCGATGACGGAGCGGCATCTCTTCAATGGGTGGCAACCATCTACCGCTACCTGGCCAGGACCATGGACATCGATGCGGAGGTCGTGCAAAATATTGCTGAAAACACACTCTCAACGAACAAGAGGGACACCATCATGACTCTCGCGGAAAGGCTTCACCACA
>CALMTS010000394.1 GCA_937872685.1 uncultured Desulfomicrobium sp. | reverse complement strand
GCCGCGGCCGTGAGCGAGGCCGGAGGGGAGATTCGGCTGGGGACAATAGTCGAAAGCGTTCTCGTGGAGGACGGCCGGGCTGTGGGGGTACGCACGGCTGCTGGCCAGGAGTACCGAGCCCGGGCTGTGGCCTGCAACGCCGCGGCGCCGCGTCTCCTGGACGAGATGCTGCCGCCCGAGATGCGCACGAACACGGTCATGGCCACGCACGCGGCCCTGGCGCCCAGCCTGAGCAGCTTCATCGTCTGGCTGGGGCTGGACCGCGACATCTCCACCATCTTCCCCTATCCCGAACTGTCCTTCGCACCGGGCACAGACATCGAGGCCAGCTTCCAGGCCGGCATGGCCTGCGACGTCGAGAACGCCGGATTTTCGCTCATGGTCTACGACCGTCTCGTGCCGGACTTCTCACCTCCGGGCTGTACCAGCCTGTCCCTCACCACCCTATGCGGCTTCGAACACTGGAAACCCTTCGAGGCCGATTACCTCGCCGGCAACAAGACAGCCTATCGCGCGGAAAAGGAGCGCCTGGCCCTGATTCTGATTCGTCGCGCCGAGGAACTGGCCATCCCCGGCCTTTCCAAGATGATCGTGATGCAAGAGGCGGCCACGCCCCTGACCAACGCCCGCTACACGCTTAACCCAGGCGGTGCCATCTATGGCTACGATCAGCTCGTGGGCAACTCGTTCATGAGCCGCCTGCCCAACAAGACCGGCATCAAGGGCCTCTACCTGGCCAGCGCCTGGGGCAATCCAGGCGGCGGGTACACGGGGGTGATGCTGGGGGGGAAGAATGCGTTCAAGGACGTGGTGGAAGGGGAGGCGTAGAGGGTCCGGTGGAGACTATTACTCGGGTCAATAAATTCTTAACACCGGCAGACCTCGGAACACAGGCAATCAACGATCATCGGCCGGTGAGCGGAATTCAGTGTTAAAAAGAAACTGCTCCCATATATGGCCCCGCCCCGGAGTCAAGAAAAGTTTCGAGACAGATGATGGACGGATGCACACGTATATCCGGCGTCATGCCATTCAAGCAGCGCCCTGATGGGGTATCCGCGCTCCCGTTCCTCATCAGTAATGCGGCGTTTTCCGCCGTCGGAGCAGCCAGGGTTTCCGGGAGCAGGTCCGACCGTTCTGTCTCATCGTTCTTTTCTTGGCATCCTCGCAGGGTGGGTATGTTCGGAGCGCCTGGCGCGCCGCTTGCGAGCGACACCCCACAAAGAGATGTCGCGGCTGCAAGCGGCGTGACAGGCGCGGGCCTATGCCGCCATCTTGTATTCCGTACCGTGCGCCATCATACTCCAGGCAATCCTCGCCATCTTGTTGGCCAAGGCCACGCTCGCACGGTTTGGGCCACATCGATCCGCCACCTCGGTGATCCACTTCGTCCTGCGTCCCTCGCCCAAGGGTGTTTTCCCCATACGCATGGAGCGCAGCACCGCACGCGCACCGTGTATCAGAAAGGTACGAACGTCGGCGTTGCCTCGTTTGGTAATCCCAAGCAGACGTTGCTTTCCTCCCGTGGAGTGCTGGCGCGGCACAAGACCAAGGTAGGCGGCGAACTCCCGACCATTCTTGAAGTCGCTCGACCTTCCCGCCACGGTCAGAAGAATGGTCGCGGTCAGAAAGCCAATGCCAGGAACACGCATAACTCGTTGACAGACTTCATGTTCCTTGGCGATTGCCAGAAGCGTTTTGTTTTGCTCGGCGATCTGGGTATCGAGAAATACGATGGATTCGTG
>CALMTS010000393.1 GCA_937872685.1 uncultured Desulfomicrobium sp. | reverse complement strand
TGACCCCAGATTATTCAGAGTTTTTCAAAGAGTATGAAGCGCTTGTGGCTCAGGTAGACGCCGTATTTCAGAAGGTTGCGGGCAATTTTGCCGCCGAGGTGAAGTGCCGCCAGGGATGCAGCGACTGCTGCCATGCGCTTTTCGACCTGACTCTCATTGAGGCCATGTACCTCAACTCGCGATTCGCGGAGCTGGACGAGGCGCTACGGAATGAACTCCTGATCGAAGCCGACAAGGCGGACCGCAAGGCCTACATCTTCAAGAAGAAGGCCGCACGCGCCGCCGAGGAAACCGACCAGTCGGAAATCCTGATGCGTACCGCCCAGGAGCGCCTGCGCTGTCCCCTGCTCGGCCAGGATGATGCCTGCGCCCTGTATGCCTATCGGCCCATCACCTGCCGCATCTACGGCATTCCCCTGGAGATCGGCGGCCAGTCTCATACCTGCGGCCTGTCCGGCTTCGAGCCCGGCAAGTCGTATCCGGCCGTGAAACTGGAGCGCATCCAGGACATGTTGTTGAACCTCAGCAATCGGGTCATTGACGCCGTGGGTTCCGGGTATTCGGATTTCCGCCTCATGCACGTCCCGGTCTCCTCCGCCCTGATGACCGTCTATTCCGACGAGTTCTTCGGTGTCGCTGGGAGAGAGGGGAATGCGGCATCCGACGAGAATCTGGGAGACGGCGATGCATAAGCCCCAAGTCATGAGCGAAGAGCACGAGGCCCAGAAGAAGGCCATCTACGAGCGCATGTCCCCACGGCGCCGCAAGTTCATTGACCGCATCGGCTACGAACGCTGGAACCCCTTCGCCGAGCCCAAGGATCCCATTGAGTGGCGTACCGACGGCACCAAGCGCACGACGCAGCAGCTGGTCCGCGAGTATCTCCAGAAACACGCTCCCGAAAAATACAGCAACGCCTACGGCCAGGGCGTCCTGGAGATGTGCCTTGGTCTGGTCAACGGCGACGAGCGCTTCGTCGGCATGTTTGAATTTTCGCTATGGTATGCCGAAGAACTCAAAAAGCATGATGTCGACATCAACGATTACAAGCCCTAGGTGTGCACCTTATGAAAAAACAAGCTGATTACGGTCCCAAGTCCGTCGCCGCTCTCAAGGCGGCTCTGCAGGAAAACCCAGATTCCGCCACCCTCATGTACAATCTGGGCGTTTCCCTGGTCGCCGAGAGGAATCTCGACGAGGCTCGCAAGGCCTTCGAGGAGGCCCTGGCCATCGAGCCCGGCATCGCCGAGGCCTATGTGCAGCTGGGCGGCCTGGCCATGCACCGCGGCGACCTGGACGAGTGTCTGAAGATGAACCGAAAAGCTACCGAGGTTCGTCCTCGATTCGCAGTTCCGTGGGGGAACATCGGGTTCGTGCACATGCAGCAGCAGAATCCCGACAAGGCCGTGAAGGCCCTGAAGAAGGCCATCAGCCTCGACCCGCAGTTCATTCAGGCCCACACGACCCTCGGGAGCGCCTATCTCGCCCTCGGCGATCCGGACGGGTGCATCATGCAGTGCAGCAAGGCCATCGAAATAGAACCGATGTTCGGTCCTGCCTATAACAACATCGGCCTTGCTTACCTGGAAAAGGGCGAGCCGAAGAAGGCCCTCATCTACTTCGACAAGGCCGTTGAGACCGGTTTCGACGTCGAGTCCCAGGTGCTGGCGGAAATCTCGCAATATAGATAAACTCTTTGTTCCGGGCCGACAGAGGGTGAAATACAGGTTGACAATTAACCGGTATTGTACGAAGATTCACGAGCATGAATTTTTCAGAACTTGCTGAAATTGTTAAGAGGTAGAGGGTCGCGCAGTTGTTAGGAACTAGCGCGATGACTGTGCACGGTCTAATCTTTTTAAGGAGGATGTGTAATGGCTAAACATGCGACCCCGTTGCTGGATCAGCTTCAGAGCGGTCCGTGGCCGAGTTTTGTGGCGGACATCAAGGAGGAAGCCGAGAGACGTCATAAGAACGCGAACAACGTGGAATTCCAGATTCCCGTTGACGTTTGCGATGACCTTCTCGGTATCCTGGAACTGTCCTACAAGGACGGCACCACGCACTGGAAGCACGGCGGCATCGTCGGCGTGTTCGGTTACGGCGGCGGCGTTATCGGTCGTTACTGTGACCAGCCCCAGATGTTCCCTGGCGTTGCTCATTTTCATACCATCCGTGTCGCTCAGCCTGCGGGCATGTACTACACCACGGATTTCCTGAAGCAGCTCTGCGATCTGTGGGAAATGCGCGGTTCCGGCCTGACCAACATGCACGGCGCCACCGGTGACATCGTGTTGCTGGGCACCACCACTCCTCAGCTGGAAGAGTTCTACTTCGAGCTGACCCACAAGATGAACAACGACTTGGGCGGTTCCGGTTCCAACCTGCGCACCCCCGCTTCCTGTCTGGGCGACTCCCGCTGTGAGTGGGCCTGTTACGACGCCCAGGAGCTGTGCTACCAGATGACTCAGGAATACCAGGACGAACTGCACCGTCCTGCCTTCCCCTACAAGTTCAAGTTCAAGTTTGATGGTTGCCCGAACGGCTGCGTGGCCTCCATCGCCCGTTCCGACATGTCCTTCATCGGCACCTGGCGCGACGACATCCGCATCGACCAGGAAGCCGTGGCCGCCTACATCGGTGGCGAAATCCAGCCCAACGGCGGCGCTCACGCCGGCAAGGACTGGGGCGC
>CALMTS010000392.1 GCA_937872685.1 uncultured Desulfomicrobium sp. | reverse complement strand
CCAAATCTTTGCATGTGCAACTAAAATGGAGGAATGTATGTCACATCATGCCATCGGAACCGTCAACGGCCTCTACCCGTCCCTGACCACCATCGTCGGCAGCGTCGTGGACGGCCGCCCCAACTGGATGGCCGTGGCCCATGTCGGGATCATGAACCACGCCATCGGCGACGTCCCGCAGTACCTGGGCATCTCCGTGCACCCCTCGCATTACACGAACCTCGGCATCCGTGAGCACGGGCAGTTCAGCATCAACGTGCCCTCCAGGGCCATGCTCGAAGTCACCGATTATGTCGGCATCGTCAGCGGCAGGTCCACGGACAAGAGCGAACTCTTCGAGGTTTTTCAGGGCGTCCTCGACTTCGCCCCCATGATCGCGGAGTGCCCCCTGACCATGGAGTGCCGCGTGCGGCAGACGGTCATCGTCGGCGAACACGAACTCTTCATCGGCGAGCTGGTCCAGACCTACGCCTGCCAGGATTGCCTGACGGACGGCAAGGTGGACCTGCGCAAGGTCGATCCGCTGCTTTTCGATTTCACCCGCATCCTCTATTGGTCCCTGGGCGAAGCCGTCGGCAAGCCCTGGAACGCCGGCAAGGCCCTCAAGGCAAAACGCTGATCCTTCCGCCACCAAGGCGCTGTTCCGCATGGGGGCAGCGCCTTGGCATCCATTTCGTCCATCCTTCCCGCACCATCCCCTCCGCATCCCCCCAGTCCACCGCGTCCATCCCCGTATTCCCGCGTTCCCGGCAGGCTCGCAATCATTCAGTAAAATCTTATCATTTGCATCGGAAACAAACGAAATTTTCATCATTTGTGATTTTACGACATATTTTTTGATTCTTTCCGAAATTTTTATTGACAATGTTCGTGTTCGGTGTACCAGTGGCCTTGAAAGCCTTGAGAAAAAAGTAACAAGCGCTATTGATTTTAATTACCATGAGTTATCGATTATTCATACACCAACCCTGAAGAATGCGAGGTTATGAGATTATGTTGACAATACCAGAACAGGTCGTTGCAAGTTCGGCAGACGACAATAGATCCGTGCGCGAAAGGGCGGCGACGCCGAAGAAACTTCTGTTTACGGTCAGTGACGACCCCAACATGTTCAACGGTCTGCGGTTTCTGTGCAGGTTCTTTCAGAACAAGAACCGGTTCGATCTGACCCTCTTGTGCATGGCCTCCCCGGACAGCACCTATTGCCGCTGGCGGGCCGGGAAGGATCAGCCGGATCCGGCGGCGGAGCATCCGGGCATGGACAGCAACTGGCGCCTTGCGCGCGAGGAGGCCATGCGCATGCTCCAGTGGGACGGCTTTCATGCTGACCGCATCCAGATCAAGAGCACTTCGAGCATGATCTGCCGCATCGAGGACATCGAGGAGGAGATCGGCAGCGAGGCCCACGACGCCGTGGTCATGGGCCGCCGCGGTCTGAACCGCCTCAAGGACTTCACCTCGAAAAGCCTCTCGCGCAGGCTCTTCGAGCGGCAGCCCGAGATTCCCATGATCCTCTGCCGCAAGCCGGACCTGAACCGCCGCAATGTCCTGCTGTGCGTGGACGGGTCCGAGTCCGCCTACGACATGTCCCGGTTCGTGGCCTCCATGCTGGAAGGCGAGTCGCATCTGGTCACCCTCTGCAACATCACCAAGGACACGGCCGACGAGCGCGACAAGAGCGTGGCCATCTTCAACCGCTGCGAGGAGATCATGGTCAAGGAGGGGTTCGACTCCGCACGCCTGCGGCACATGATCTACCCCTCGGACTATGCGCCGCGCGCCATCCTGGACAACGCCAATTGGGGCAAGTTCGCCGTGGTCGCCGTGGGCACCACGTCCAATGCGCGCAAGAATCTGCTTTTCGGATCCGTCAGCAGCTTCCTTTTCACGGAACTGACGGATTCGGTGCTCTGGGTTCACCCGTAGGGCGCACGTTCCGTCCGGAATGCGAAGGCCGGCTCTCCATCGGGAGGGCCGGCCTTTTCGTTGTGTGGCAGGGAGGGCGTTCCGGGGTGTTCAGGAAGGGTCGGAATGCGCCGCCGGGCTGATGGGGCCGGGGCAGAAGGGGTCGCGGTCCGTGGCGATATCGAGGCCCAGGCCCGAGGTCACGGCGGGGCATCCGCCGCAGACCGCCGCGATGGAACAGTCCCGGCAGGCCAGGCTCCGGCTGCGGTACCCGGCGGCCGCCCGGCCGTCGTAGATTTCTCCGAGGCTGGAATTGCCGATGTCGCCGATGAAGGATGGGAATTTGCGGCAGGCGTGCACTTCCCCGTCGGGGAGCAGGGCCATGAAGTTGAAGGCCGCACCACAGCCGAAGCCGGTGCACCCTCCGAACGTCTTCCTGCCGGTCCGGGCCAGATGGGCGTTGAGCAGGTTGTCCTTGAAGGACAGGACGCCGAGTCTCTCTGCCGCCAGGCAGTAGGCCTCCAGAAAATCCTGAAAAGCGCCGGGTTCGGGCAGGGCCAGGGCGGCTCCCCGCCCCACGGGCGAGAGGCGGTTGAAGGCCAGGCCCCAGACGCGTCCTTCCAGCAGCTCGGCCAGGGGCAACACCTGCGCCATGTTGTCCCGCGTCAGGGTCAGCATGACCTGGCCCTGGATGTCGAATTCGCGCAGCGCATCCAGGAAGTCCATGACCCGGCCGAAGTGCCCGCTGCCGCGGATGGCGTCGTTGTGTTCGGGCAAACCTTCCAGGCTGACCTGGTAGTATGCCGGCCTGGCGACGGAGGCGATCTCCTCCAGGGCCTGCCTGGACGCGGGGTTGCCGAGGATGGCCAGGGAAAAACCTTCTCCGGCCGCACGCCGGTAAATCTCCCCGAAGTGCGGGTAGAGCAGGGGATTGCCGCCCGAAAGGCTGATCTGGCCGCGCACGTTGCGTTCGTCACAGAAGCGACGAAAATCCTCGATGACGCCCATGGCCCTGTCCAGTGGCGTCTCGGCCCGTGCGCTGCGGTCGTAGCAATGGCGGCAGGACAGGTCGCAGGTCTGGGTCAGGTGCCACTGCAACGTGAAGACTTCGGCGGAACAGGCGTTAGCCGGCAGGGGGCGGCCGCCGGAGGTGGCGGCGGGGTCGCGCCGGATGCGCGACGGCGGGGCCAGGATCAGGCCCCTGTCCATGGCCCCGCGCACCAGGGCCCGGACCAGGCCGGGCGCGGCATGGGCTTCCGCTTCCGCCCGGGCCGGATCGATGCCTTCGGAGATGACCTTGAGCGCCGCCAGATCATCCGGCGTGGCCGGTTCGGCCATCACGCAACCGTCCTTCTGCCAGACCAGAATCATCTCCTGGCCGGTGACGGGCAGGTTCCTGACCCCGGACCTTCCGTGACGGAGCAACTCGGCGCAGCCCGTAGATTCCAGTACGCAGAGTTCCAGGCTTGGGTTGAGCACGGGACCGGACGCCTTTGCCGGGAAACCGGCGGGTGCGTGCGCGACCCTGGCCACGGCCAGTTCCAGGGCGCAGATGTCGGGGAGGAAAATCGGGGCCTTCCCCTCGCGTGCGACCTCGCGTGCGGCCGCGAGCATGGATTCTTCGCCTTCGGCCAGTTCCTCATCCAGGATTCGGACCGTCAGCGGGTTGAGAAACGATGCCGCCACCGGGCACACGGCGCGCAGCGCGGATGTCTCCATGATGTCTTCCTGCCTGAGATTGTGCTTGCGGGCGTTTCCTGTTTTCCGCGAACCCGCGAGCATGGCAAGGGGGGCTGCAGCCCCCCGGTTCAAGCCGATCCGTACGGCTATTGCTTTGGCGTTTCGGTGCTCCCGGCACCGGCCTTGACTCCGCCGCCTCAGCCGCTCCCGCCTGGCGCGGGCTTCGTTGAATTTCCGTCGTCGGTGCTCCCGGCACCGGTCTTGGCTCCGCCACCTCAGCCGCTGCCGCCGGCAGCGGGCTTGGACCCTCCGCCTCAGCCGCTGGCGGAGACGACCGCCGTCCCTGCCGACGCTCCGGCCAGCAGCGCCGCCAGGCAACAGCCGGCCAGGACCTTTTTCAGATTGTCCTGCATGTTTCCTCCTCCATGACATCTTTTGGGGTCATGCATTGCGTTCGCAAATGCAAATGAGAACTATGAATAGTTTGCGTCTATCCGAGGAATGAATCGAGAGTCAACACGGAAGTGAAAAAGCGGCGTTCGCACGAAAAGGACAGAGGCAAGGCGCCGAGCAAGGCTGAAAAAAAATCCCCCGGAAGGTCTCCCGGGGGATGGCTGGAAACAGCGCGCGCGGGCGGGTCAGCCGGCGCAGGTCTGGGGCAGGCGCGTGCACAGCGCCGTGTGCAGGGCGATCTGGGCCTTGGCGAAATGGTCGCGCTCGACCACGAACTGCATGTTGGTCTGCCGCGCGGTCTGGGACACGGCCAGGATGTTGATGCCGTCGGCGGCCAGGGCGCCGGCGGCCTTGGCCATGATGCCGGGCTGACCGATGTTGGAGCCGATGGCGCAGACGATGGCCACCTTGCGCAGGGTGATCTGTTCGAATCTGTCCTGCAGCTCGGCGATCATCTCCGGCTTGCAGTCGCGGTCGCCGATGATCATGCCGATGGTGTTGGCGTTGGTGGCCTTGCTGATGTAGGACGTGTCGTGCTTGGCCAGGACCTGCAGGATGCGCAGGTCGAAGCCGACCTCACCGACCATGCGCGTGTCGTGCACTTCGAGGCAGGTGACCTTGTCGGAGCCCGTCACGATCTCGACCATGGACTCGGGCGCGATGAAATCCTTGGTGATGAGGGTGCCGCTGTGGTCCGGGTCGAAGGCGTTCTTGATGCGGATGGGGATGTTGTTGATCTCGAGCGGCTTGGACGCCTTGGGGTGGATGGCCTCCATGCCCACGTCGGCAAGCTGGTCGGCCACGTCGAAATTGGTGCTGCACACGGGATGGATGTTCTCCTCGCCCATGAGCACGGGATCCCCGGAGCAGAGGTGGTATTCCTTGTGGATGATGGCTTCGCTCGCGCCCAAGAGCACCGCCACCTTGGAGAAGGTGACCTCGGAGTAGCCCCGGTCGAACTCGCGCATGATGCCTTCGGTGCCCTTGGTGTAGCCCGTGGCGAAGCAGATGGTTTTGAAGGGGTCGATGCCTTCGAAGCTGGCCTTGATGCGCTCGTCGATGGTCAGTTGCCGGCTGTCCTCCCAGCCGCTCAGATCCACGAAGGTGGCGTCGTAACCGCGGTTCTGGAGGATGTTGGCGGAGTTGAAGGCGCTGTGCATTTCGCCGAGGGATGCCAGGAGTTCGCGTGCGGCCAGCAGCAGGGCCTTGCGGGAGACGTAGCCCGAGGCCAGGACGTTGTCCATGCTGCGCAGGATGTTGATGGCCAGGTCGATGTGGTCGTCCACGAATTCGTTGGCCACCGCCAGGTCGAGGCCGCAGGGCACGAACTTCTCGTTGAGTTCGAAGAGATGGTCGCGCAGGGCCAGCATCTTTCTGGCGTAGTTCTCCTGCTGGCGGAAGAGCTGGTAGATGCCGGGCTGGCCGCTCTTCTTGTGTTCGAGGAGCTCGTTGGTCACGCCGCCGTAGGCCGAGACCACGTATATGCGGCCGAACACGTCGGCGGGGTTGCGCAGGATGATGTTGTCGATGATCTCGGGGAACCGGGACATGGACGTGCCACCGATCTTTTCGACGCGAAGTTTGGCTTTCATGGGCTGTCCTGGAGTGCTGTGGATGGTGAAGGGGCGCCGTGGACAGGGCCGGCGGCGTCCGAAAGCCCTTGAGGGATATTTCCTAAAACCGCCAACCGTCAATACGGGGGGAAAAGAAAATCGATTTTCGAAACTCCGGCCCGGTCCGGCGGATTGCGGCGGGGCCGGGTTTGACGCCCCGGACCGTGAGGGCTAAAAGGGCGCAAATCCGCAACCCGAGCAGGTACATCATGATGCGACTTCTTGCCCTTTTCCTCGTTTTCGTCTCCGTCCTGCCCGCCGCGGCCGGCGAACACGGCCTGGCCATGAACGGCCGGCCCAAGTACGGCCCGGATTTCACCCACTTCGACTACGTCAACCCCGACGCCCCCAAGGGCGGGCAGGTGCGGCTGGCCGCCACCGGCACCTTCGACAGCTTCAACCCCTTCATCGTCAAGGGCAATGCCGCCGACGGCCTGGGCCTGCTGTTCGACACCCTGACGGAACAGTCCCTGGACGAGCCCTTCACCGAGTACGGACTGCTGGCCGAGAGCATCGAGCTGGCTCCGGACCGCTCCTCACTGACCTTCCGCCTGCGGGAAGGGGCGAAGTTTCACGACGGCACGCCGGTCACGGCCGCCGACGTGGCCTTCACCTTCAGAATCCTCGTGGAGCAGGGCAACCCGCATTACGCCCAGTACTACGCCGATGTGGAGCGGGTCGAGACGCACGGGCCACGCGGCGTGACCTTCGTCTTCAAGCCCGGCGCCAGCCAGGAGCTGCCCCTCATTCTCGGCCAGTTGCCCGTGCTGTCCGAAAAGTCCTGGCAGGGGAAGGATTTCTCCGCCTCGTCCCTGGACATCCCCATGGGCAGCGGCCCCTACCGCATCGGCGAGTTCAAGGCCGGCCAGCGCCTGACCTTCGTGCGCGACCCGCAGTACTGGGGCCGCGACCTGCCCGTGAACAGGGGGCGCCACAATTTCGACACCGTCATCTACGATTACTACCGGGACCTGACCGTGACCCTGGAGGCCTTCAAGGCCGGGGAGTACGACTTCCGCCAGGAGTACAACTCCAAGCAGTGGGCCACGGGCTACACGGGTCCGGCCGTGGACGCCGGGCTCATCCGCACGGAGAACATCCCGCACAAGCTCTCCCAGGGCATGCAGTGCTTCGCCTTCAACACCCGCCGCGCCATCTTCGCCGACCCCCTGGTGCGCCAGGCCCTGAATTATGCATTTGATTTCGAGTGGAGCAACAAGAACCTTTTTTATGGCCAGTACGCCCGCTCCACGAGCTTCTTCTCCAACTCCGACATGGCGTCCTCGGGCGTGCCTTCGCCACAGGAGAAAGCCATCCTGGAGCCCCTCGGCCTGCCCGCCGAGGTCAGCACCGAGGCCTTCAGCCTGCCCGCCACCGACGGCAGCGGCAACATCCGCGGAAACCTGCGCACGGCCGCGGAGCTTCTGAAGAAGGCGGGGTGGGACGTGGTGAACGGAAAGCTCACGAAGGACGGCCGGCCTTTCGTCTTCGAGATGCTCCTGGTGCAGCCCGACTTCGAGCGCGTGGTCCTGCCCTTCCAGCGGAACCTCTCGCGCCTGGGCATCGCCATGACCGTGCGCATGGTCGATACCTCCCAGTACCTGGAGCGGTTGCGCGGGTTCGATTTCGACATGATCGTGACCAGCTTCGCCCAATCCCTGTCGCCGGGCAACGAGCAGCGCTCCTTCTGGCACTCGTCCTCGGCGGACACGCCCGGCTCGCGCAACTACTGCGGCATCAAGAGCCCGGCCATCGACGCGCTGGTGGACCTGGTCATCGCCGCCCCGGACCGCGAGGCCCTCATCCTGCGCTGCAAGGCCCTGGACCGGGCCCTCCTGTGGGGCTGGTACGTCATTCCGCAATGGCATTCCACGTCCTGGCGCGTGGCCTACTGGGACAAGTTCGGACGCCCCGGGAAGCCGGCCGACTACGGTCTCGATTTCCAGTCGTGGTGGATCGATCCCGTGAAGGAGAGGGAACTGGCCGGGAAACGGAAGGGCGCTGGGCTGAAGTAGGCATGGCGTCCATGAACACGTTGCCAAAGGCATGGATTGCCACGTCGAAGACTCCTCGCAATGACGGATTGGTCGAAACGTCATTGCGAGCGAAGTGCGGCAATCCATCTTCCATTCCTGCCCCCGAGCGTTTTGCAGGGAACCTATGATTGTCTACATCCTGCGCCGCCTGGCCCTCATCATCCCGACCCTGCTGGGCATCCTGACGCTCAACTTCTTCATCATCCAGGCCGCGCCCGGCGGGCCCGTGGAGCAGATGATCGCTCGGCTCCAGGGGCTGGACGTGGCCGCCGCGGCGCGCGTCAGCGGGCCCGGCGGGGATGCGGGCAACACCGCGTCCCAGGCGTCCTCCACGTCCGCCTACCGCGGGGCCCAGGGGCTGGACCCCGACGTGGTCAAGCGCATCGAGCGCATGTACGGCTTCGACAGGCCCGTGTGGGAGCGCTACGTGCGGATGCTGGCGGATTACGCCACCTTCGACCTGGGCGAGAGCTTTTTCCGCAGCAAGGGGGTGCTCACGCTCATCGGCGAGAAGATTCCCGTGTCCCTGTCCCTCGGGCTGTGGAGCACGCTCATCATCTACGCCCTGTCCATCCCCCTGGGCATCATGAAGGCCGTGCGCCACGGCACGCGCTTCGACATCTGGACCAGCACGGTCATGATCGTCGGCAACGCCATCCCGGTCTTCCTCTTCGCCATCCTGCTCGTGGTCCTCTTCGCCGGCGGCAGCTATTTCAACTGGTTCCCCCTGCGCGGCCTGACCTCGCCGGGCTGGGCCGAGTTTTCCCTGTGGCACAAGGTCACGGACTATTTCTGGCACCTGGCCCTGCCCGTGACCGCCATGGTCATCGGCGGGTTCGCCACCCTGACCATGCTGACCAAGAACTCCTTCCTGGACGAGGTCGGCAAGCAGTACGTGGTCACGGCCCGGGCCAAGGGGGTCACGGAGTGCGGCATCCTCTACGGCCACGTCTTCCGCAACGCCATGCTCCTGGTCATCGCCGGCTTTCCGTCGGCCTTCATCTCCATGTTCTTCACGGGGTCCCTTCTGATCGAGGTCATCTTCTCCCTGGACGGTCTGGGCCTGCTGGGCTTCGAGGCCACCATCAGCCGGGACTACCCCGTCATGTTCGGCTCCCTCTACATCTTTACCCTCATCGGCCTCTTCACCAAGCTCCTCTCGGACCTGACCTACGTGCTGGTGGACCCGCGCATCGACTTTGAAGGCAGGGAGGGACGATGAACCCCATCACCCGCCGCCGGTTGCGCGCCTTCCGGTCCAACAGGCGCGCCTTCTGGTCCCTGTGGATCTTCCTCTTCATTTTCCTGGCCAGCCTCGGGGCGGAGCTCATCGCCAATGACAGGCCGCTGCTGGTCTATTTCGACGGCGCCTTCTACGCTCCGGTCGTCAACACGTACCCCGAGACCGTTTTCGGCGGCGATTTCGAGACCGAGGCCGCGTACCGCGACCCCTACGTCCAGGACCTCATCAACGCCAAGGGCTGGATGATCTGGCCGCCCATCCGCTACAGCTACCGCACCATCAACTACGACCTGCCCGTGCCCGCGCCGGCGCCGCCTTCGGCCGAGAACTGGCTGGGCACCGACGACCAGGGCCGCGACGTGCTGGCCCGCATCATCTACGGCGTGCGCCTGTCGGTCCTCTTCGGCCTGACCCTGACCCTGGGCAGCTCCGTCATCGGCGTGAGCGTAGGCGCGGTCCAGGGCTACTACGGCGGCCTGACGGATCTGGCCGGGCAGCGCTTCATGGAGATCTGGTCGGGCATGCCCGGGCTTTTCATCCTCATCATCCTGGCCTCCATGGTCGAGCCCGGCTTCTGGTGGCTTCTGGCCGTGACCATGCTCTTTTCCTGGATGAGCCTGGTGGACGTGGTGCGCGCCGAGTTCCTGCGCGGCCGCAACCTCGAATATGTCCGCGCCGCCAGGGCGCTGGGGCTCCCCGACCGGGTCATCATGTTCCGGCACATCCTGCCCAACGCCATGATCGCCACCGTCACCTTCCTGCCTTTCATCGTCAGCGGGTCCATCACCACACTGACGTCACTGGATTTTCTGGGCTTCGGCCTGCCGCCCGGTTCGCCGTCCCTGGGCGAGCTGCTGGCCCAGGGCAAGAACAACCTGCAGGCCCCGTGGCTCGGGCTTTCGGCCTTTGCGGTGCTCGGCACGATCCTGAGCCTTTTGGTCTTCATCGGAGAAGGAGTGCGCGATGCCTTTGATCCCCGCCACGAAGGCTGACCGCAACGCCGCTACGGGCCCGTCCGCCCGCGGGACGGAGCCGGGTGACGCGCTGCTGGCCATCCGCAACCTGAGCGTGGATTTCGCGGTCGAAGGCCGCGTCATCCGGGCCGTGCAGGGCGTGGAACTGTCCGTGCGCCCGGGCCGCACCACGGCCCTGGTGGGGGAGAGCGGGTCGGGCAAGTCCGTCACCGCCCTGTCGGTCCTGCGCCTGCTGCCCCGGTCCGCCAGCGTGCGCGGTGAAATTTCCTTCGAGGGTCGCGACCTCATGGGCCTGGACGAAGCCTCCCTGCGTGACGTGCGCGGCGGGCGCATCGGCATGATCTTCCAGGAGCCCATGACATCCCTGAACCCGCTGCACACCGTGGGGCGTCAGATCGCCGAGAGCGTGACCCTGCACCGCCCCGGGGCCGACGCCCGGGAGCGAACCCTGGAGCTGCTCGATCTGGTGGGCATCCCTGACCCGGCCTCGCGTCTGGCGAGTTTCCCGCACCAGCTCTCGGGCGGACAGCGCCAGCGCGTCATGATCGCCATGGCCCTGGCCAACGACCCGGTGCTCCTCATCGCCGACGAGCCCACCACGGCCCTGGACGTGACCATCCAGGCCCAGGTCCTGGCTCTGCTCAAGGATCTGCAACGGCGCCTGGGCATGGCCATCCTGCTCATTTCCCATGACCTGGGCGTGGTGAAGCACATGGCCGACGAGGTGCATGTCATGCGCGAGGGCCGCATCGTCGAGCACGGAACCCGGGACGCGATCTTCACGGCCCCGGCGCATCCCTACACCCGCGAGCTGCTGGCGAGCAGCCCCAGCGGCCGGCCCGAACCCCTGGACGCGGCGGCCGGCAACCTGGTCGAGGCCCGGGGCGTCAGTGTCTGGTTCCCCCTGGGCCGAAGCCTGCTCGGCCGGCCCAAGAGCCACGTCAAGGCCGTGACCGACGCCGACCTGACCATCCGTGAGGGCGAATCCCTGGGCGTGGTGGGAGAGAGCGGCTCGGGCAAGACCACCCTGGGACTGGCCCTGCTGCGGCTGCTGCAGAGCCGGGGCGAGATCGTCTTCGACGGGCAGCCCCTTTCGTCCCTGCGCGAGGGGCAGGTCCGGGCCCTGCGCCGCAATTTCCAGATCGTCTTCCAGGACCCGTACGGCAGCCTCAGCCCGCGCATGACCGTGGGCCAGATCGTGGCCGAGGGGCTCGACGCCCACGCCTTGGCGGCGGGCGCCGAGCGGGAGCGGCGCATCGCCGAAATTCTGGAGGCCGTGGACCTTGACCCCGCGTCCATGCACCGCTATCCGCACGAGTTTTCCGGCGGCCAGCGCCAGCGCATTTCCATCGCCCGAGCCCTTGTCCTGCGGCCGAAGTTCGTGGTCCTGGACGAGCCCACCTCGGCCCTGGACCGCACGGTGCAGTTCCAGATCGTGGAGCTGCTGCGCGACCTGCGGGCCCGCTTCGGCCTGACCTACATGTTCATCACCCACGACCTTTCCCTGGTCCGCGCCTTGTGCCACCGCATCGTCATCATGAAGGAAGGGCGCATCGTGGAGCAGGGGGAAACAGAGGCCATCTTCGCGGCCCCGGCCCGGGAGTACACCCGCACACTCCTGGCCGCAGCCCTGGAATGACGTCATGAGCAACGCACGCAAATTCATCTCCCCGGCCTTCCTGCCGGTCTATTTCTTCGCCGTGACCATACTCCTGGGCGGGGTGCTCCTGCACCTTTCCGCGGCCCAGAACGGCACGCACATATCCCTGCTCGACGCCATGTTCACCTCGGTCTCGGCCACCTGCGTGACGGGGCTTGTGGTCGTGGACACGGGCTCGACCTTCTCGTTTTTCGGCCAGGGCGTCATCGCCGTCCTCATCCACGTCGGGGGGCTTGGCGTCATGACCTACACGAGCCTGGTCTTCTACCTGTGGCGGAGGCGCGTGACCCTGACGGACCGCATCGCCGTGGGAGAATCCCTGCTGGGCGACCCGGCCTTCAAGCTGGGGCGCTTCCTGATCAGGGTCTTCGTGGTCTGCCTGGGCATCGAGGCCGCGGGGGCCGTAACCCTGTACGTTTTCACCGGTGGCGCGATGGGCTGGTTCGGCGCGCTCTTCCATTCCGTCTCGGCCTTCTGCAACGCGGGCTTTTCCCTCTACCCGGACAATCTCATGGGGTTCGCCGGGAACCTGCCCGTCTGCCTCGTGTTCATGACCCTCATCTTCCTGGGCGGCATCGGTTTCTACGTCCTGGTGGAGCTGCCCGGATTCTTCCGTTCCATTCTCAGGCGAAGAAGCGGGGCGCCGAAGCTCAGCTGGCAGAGTTCTCTGGTCATGCGCACCAGCCTGTGGCTGATCCTCCTGGGCTGGCTCGTTTTCTTCCTCATCGAGGCGAGGCAGGACGGGCTCTTCACGGCGCTGCTGCAGAGCCTCTTCCAGTCCGTCACGGCCCGCACGGCCGGGTTCAATACCATGGACATCGGCATCATGACCGACACGTCCCTCTTCATCCTCATCCTGCTCATGGTCGTGGGCGGTTCGCCGGGCTCCTGCGCTGGCGGCATCAAGACGACGACCCTGCGCGTGCTGCTGGGTTTCGGCATCTCCCAGGTCAAGGGCCGCGAGCAGGTCGTGGTCGAAGGCTGCGGTGTGGACGCATCGACGGTGAACAAGGCCATGACCCTGACCATCTCCGCCTTCGTGCTCATCATGGTTTCGGTCTTCGTGCTGACCGTGACCGAAGGGGCCAACGTGCCGCACCAGATGGTGCGCGGGAAATTCATCGAACTCTTCTTCGAGGCCGCTTCGGCCTTCGGCACCGTGGGTCTGAGCACCGGGCTGACCCCGCGCCTTTCGGTCCCGGGCAAACTCATCATCATGATGCTCATGTTCGTCGGCCGCCTGGGTCCCATCGTCTTTCTGACCATGATGCAGACCTGGCAGACGCGCGAACACTTCCGCCGTGCGGAAAAGAACATGTTAATCGGCTAGGAGGATATATGGCACGCAAGGAATTCGGCGTGGTCGGACTGGGCAAGTTCGGCCTGAGCCTGGCGGAATCGCTCATGAAGCACGGCCAGCAGGTGGTCGGCGTGGATAGCGACCCGGACAAGGTCAAGGCCGCGTCCGAGACCCTGACCCACGCCTACCAGGCCGAGGCAGTGGACAAGGTCGCTCTGGAGCAGCTGGGCTTCGGCGAGTTGCCCGAGGTCATTGTCAGCACGGGTCATTCCATGGAGGCGAGCATCCTCGTCACGCTTTTCCTGAAGGAGCTGGGCTGCAGGAGCGTGACGGTCAAGGCCATCAGCCGCGATCACGAGAAGGTGCTCAGGAAGGTCGGGGCCGACGCCGTCATCTTCCCCGAACGCTACGCCGCCGAGCAGCTGGCCGCCAAGCTGGCCGTGCCCGGCCTCATCGACTACCTGCCCCTGGGCACCAACATCATCCTCAAGGAATTGGTGGTGGATAAATGGTCGGGCAAAACCTTGCGCGAACTGGACCTGACCAACAATTTCGGCGTGCAGGTGGTGGCCGTCAAGGGGGCGGAGGAAAAGCAGTTCACCTTTGTGCCCAAAGCCTCGGCCCCCCTTACCAAGGGGGATACCCTGGCGGTCATCGGCAACGCCGAGAGCCTGGCGGCGGTGGGGTCGTGAGGGGCGAGGGGCCGGTGATGGACGCAATGGATGAAAAGGGCGGGCGACATGGCGCGTGTGCAGATTGAGTTGCCGCAGTCGTGGCTGTACAGGCTGCGGCTGACGGTGCGGGTGACCGATGTGAATTATGGGGGGCATCTGGGCAACGACCGGGTGCTGGGGCTCGTGCACGAGGCGAGGGTACGCTGGCTGGCGTCCTGCGGACTGTCCGAGAAGGACGTGGGCGGGCCGGGCCTCATCATGGCCGACGCGGCCCTGGCCTTCCGTGGCGAGGCCTTTCTGGGGGACGAACTGGAGGCCGAGCTGGGTGCGGCGGACGTGCGGCGCTCGGGCTTTGATCTCGTGTACCGCCTGACGCGCGTTGCCGACGGGGTGGAAATCGCCCTGGCCAAAACGGGCATGGTTTGCTTCGACTACGCCGGGCGCAAGGTGTCGCGGATACCCGCCGGCCTGGCCCGGATGCTCGGGAATCCGGCCTGATGCGCTGCCGGATCAGCCACAAGCTCTTTCTTTCGGAGGTCCCGGAGGCGGTCGCGGAGCAGGTCATGGCCGAGCTGACCCTGGAAAACCCCAAGTGGCTTGAAAACCTCAAGATGGGCCGCACGAATTTCCGCGTTTCCCGGCACCTGAAATACTATTCCGCCCGCAAATGCGGCGGGCTCATCCTGCCTCGCGGCTACGGCGGACGCCTGGCCCGGATATGCTCCGAGCATGGCGAAGCCGTTGAATACGAGGACCAGCGCCGCAGCCTCCCCGAGGCGGACTTCACCTTCGGCGGCGAATTGCGCCCGTACCAGCTCACGGCCTGCGAGGCCATGCTCCGCCGGCGCTTCGGCACCCTCTGCGCACCCACCGGGGCGGGCAAGACCGTGTGCGGCCTCTGGCTCATCGCCAACCGCCGCCAGCCGGCGCTCATCGTCGTGCACACCCGTGACCTGGCCATGCAGTGGGTGGAGCGCATCGAGCAGTTCCTGGGCATCCCCGCCCGGGAGGTCGGCATGATCGGCAGCGGGAAAAGCCGCGTCGGCGAGCGGATCACCGTGGCCACGGTCCAGTCGGTCTACGCCCGGGCCAAGGACCTCAAGAAGCGCATCGGCCACCTGGTCGTCGACGAATGCCACCGCGCCCCCAGCCGCACCTTCACCGCCGCAGTGACGGCCTTCGACAGCGCCTTCAGCCTGGGGCTCTCGGCCACGCCCTACCGCCGCGACGGCCTGACCCAACTCATCTTCTGGCACCTGGGCGACATGCACGCGCGCATCGACGGCGACGACCTCATGGACAGCGGGGCCATCATGCGCCCCGAGATCCTCATCCGGCCCACGGACTTCTCCACCCGCCGCGACCCTTCCGAGGAGTACGCCCTCATCATCGCCGACCTGACCGAGGACAGGGCGCGCAACGAGCTCATCGTCGACGAGGTCGGCCGCGAGGTGCGCTGCGGCAGCGGCGTCGCCCTGGTCCTGTCCGACCGCAAGGGGCATTGCCGCGAGCTGCGGGCGCTTCTGTCCGAACGCCACGGCATCTCGGGCGCGGTCCTGACGGGCGACACCCCCCTGGCCGAGCGCAAGGAATTGGTCGCCCGCATCCAGGACGGCCGCGAACAGGTCGTTTTCGCCACGGGTCAGCTCATCGGCGAAGGCTTCGACGCCAGCAACCTGACCTCCCTCTTCCTGGCCACCCCGGTCAAGTTCAGCGGCCGCCTCATCCAGTATCTGGGCCGCGTGCTCAGGCCGTCAGTCGGAAAAGCTCAACCAAAGGTTTATGATTTCGTGGACCACCGTGTGGGCGT
>CALMTS010000391.1 GCA_937872685.1 uncultured Desulfomicrobium sp. | reverse complement strand
GGCATGGGCAAGCAGAACGAGGAGTTCATCATGATCCTCGACATCGGCAAGGTCTTCTCACCAGAGGAATTGCAGGGCCTGATGGCCGCCGAGGACCAGGAATAGGCCTGGCGAAAAAATCACTGCGGGACATGCCTTGCGGCCCGTCCCGCTTCATGAAAAGGATTGGTTCATGCCGAACACCACCGAAACGCACACTCCTGACGACGCCCTGGGCCCCGTCCTGGACGAGTGCGCCCGCAACATCCCCCAACTGCTGCCCCGGCTGTCCGGCGTCATCAAGGACCGGGAGGATGACTTCCTTCGGATCGGAACAACGGTGTTCGGCATCAATTCCCAGGCCAAGGCCTTCTCGGACGCGGCCACGGCCATGGCTTCCTCCGTGGGCGAAGGCGCCCTGCACGCCGCCATCGCCGAACTGGAGAACCAGACGGCCGAAGCCAAGTCCGTGTTCTCCTCGGTCTCGTCGGCGGAGCAGCTGCAGGGCATGTCCGAGGTGCTGCAGCTCATCCGCACCCTGGAGCAGGCCATGGCCCGCTTCACCCCCCTGGTGCGCACCCTCAAGGTGCTGGAGATCACGACCCGCATCGAAAGCGCGCGGATTGGCTCCTCGGGATCGGGCTTTACCACGCTGGCCGACGATGTCAGGGCCCTGGGCAATGTCATCGACGAACACACGGCCAAGATCGCAGAGCATTCGAGCCTGCTCAGAAACCAGGTTTCGACGGCGCTGGAGCGGAACAGGAAGCAGGTTGCGGCGCAGGAGCGCATTGTCGAGGACATGTTCGCAAACCTCTTTGCAGGCATTGCGGAACTGGAGGACATGCGTGCCGACTCCGGGGCTCTCGTCACCGATCTGGCCAAGGGCTCGCGGCAGGTGGCGGAAAGCATGGGGCACGTCATCGCCTCGGTCCAGTTCCATGACATCACGCGCCAGCAGGTCGAACACGTCGAGGAAATCCTGGTCCAGGCCGAACACGAGATCCGCGCCCTCCCCGAGGGTGCCAACCGCGCCGGGCTGGGGGCGTGGGTGCGCGACGTCCTGCGTCTGCAGGCCCCGCTGTTGCGGCAGGCCGAAGAAATGTTCCGTCAGGCCGTGGAGGAGTTCATCCGCAACCTGGACGCCATCGCCGACAACACCCAGGGCCTGGGCGACAGGATCGCCGCGGTGGCCTATGCTGACAAGGGCGGCCCGTCGGTTCTGGACAACATCCGCCGCAACATCGGGCAGGTCATGGACGCCATGCGCACCACCGGCACGCACGTTGCGGAAACCTCCAAAACCATGTCCGGCATGGCCGAGACCATCTCCACGGTCAGCTCCTTCGTCCACGGGATCGAGGACATCGGCGCGGAGATAGAGCTCATCGCACTCAACGCCCGGGTCAAGGCCGCCCACACCGGAGACCTGGGCCGGACTCTGGGCGTCATCGCCATGGAAATCCAGAATCTCTCCATGGAGGCGCGGACCCGCACGGGTGAAGTCGCCCAAATCCTGAACCGCATCTCCGAGCTTGCCGGCCGCCTGTCCGAACTGGCCCGTTCCTCGGACGTATCGGAGCTCGTCGTCGGCATCCAGGGCCGCTTCGAGACGGTGCTCACTCACCTTGCAGAGCTCGACGCCGAGCTTGGAAACGACATCGAGCGCCTTTCCGGCCTTGGCACGGAACTCATCACCCGCATCCACACCCTGACCTCTTCCATCCATTTCCACGAGTTGGTGTCCACCCAGCTCCATGAACTGGAAAAGGCCGTCAGGGAGCTCGAAGCCGGGTTTACCCCCTTCAGTGAAGAACTCGACGCCGCACGGCAGCCCGAAAAACTCAAGGAACAACTCTCCCGCTACACCATGGACAGCGAACGGCTTGTCCACCTTGCCGTCCTTGGACACCATGAAGACAATGACGACAGCGATGTCGAGCTCTTCGGGGACGGCGATGTCGAACTCTTCGGCGACGACAACGTGGAACTCTTCGGCGACGACAATGTCGAACTCTTCGACGAGCCCGAAGGTGAGGCCAAAAAGGACGAGTCCGAAGACGATTTCGGCGACAACGTGGAACTTTTCTAACTCCAAGGAGCCACCCATGTTTGCGAGCACCATACACGGCACCCAGGAACACCCGGTTCTCAGGCTCGAAGGCAGCCTGACCCTGGAGCACGCCACGCAGATCCATGCGGCGCTCACGGCCCGGCTGGCAGCGCCGGAACCCTTCAGGATCGACCTCGGCGGAGCGGACAGGTTCGACCTGTCCTTCATCCAGATGCTGTACGCCCTGCTGCAGGACCAATCCCGGAACATAGGATTTCTGCCCTTGCCCGACCGGCTCGTCGAACTCGCGGCGAGCGTGGGCGCGGACAGCCTCATCAAGGAAATATCGACCCGAATCGAGGAACGCGTATGAGCAGAACAATCATGACAGTGGATGACTCGGCCAGCGTGCGCCAGATGGTCAGCCTGACCCTCAAGGACGCCGGCTACTCGGTCATCGAGGCCTGCGACGGCAAGGATGCCCTGGCCAAACTGTCCGGACCCGTGGACATGATCGTCACGGACCTGAACATGCCCAATATGGACGGCATCGAATTCATCAGAAATGTGCGGGCCAACGCCACATACAAGTTCGTACCCATCGTCATGCTGACCACGGAATCCCAGGCCTCCAAGAAGGAAGAGGGCAAGGCTGCCGGCGCGACGGGGTGGATCGTCAAACCCTTCAAGCCGGACCAGCTCCTGGCCGTGGCCAAGAAACTGTTGCGCTAAACCCAGACCCAAGGATCGCCCATGTCCAGAGAAGAACTGAATCGGCAGGCATTCCGGGAAGAGGCCTTCGAACTGCTCAGCGAACTGGAGACTTCGCTCCTCGAACTGGAGGAGGACCCGGAAAACTCGGAGGTCATCAACCGGGTTTTCCGCGCCATGCATACGATCAAGGGTTCGGGCGCCATGTTCGGTTTCGAGGACATCGCCTCCTTCACCCACGAGGTCGAGACGGTCTTCGACCTGGCCCGCAACGGGCAGATCGCCGTATCCAAGGAACTTCTGGACCTGACGCTTCTGGCCAGGGACCACATCCTGGCCATGCTCGAAGGTGAGGACCAGGGCGGCGAGTCCAGGGCCAGGGAGGTCATCGTGGGGCTCAAGGCCCTCACTCCCGCCACGGAGGCGCCGCCGGCCGAACCGGAACCCGAACAGTCCCCCTGCTGCGACAGGGCACCGGACCTGACCGCCTGGCGCATCCGCTTCATCCCGGCGCGCAACATCTTCCTGACCGGCACCAACCCGGCCGCATTGCTCGAGGAACTGTGCGAGATGGGCGAGCACCATGTCGTCATGCACACCCGCGACATACCCGTGCTTGCCGCCCTGGACCCGGAACAGTGCATGGTCTTCTGGGATGTCATCCTGACCACGACCCGCAGCGAGGACGAAATCCGCGACGTCTTCATCTTCGTCGAGGAGGACTGCGAGCTGAGCATCCAGAAGGTCGGCAGCTGCCAGACCATCGACGAGGAATCCTACCAGCTCATCGGTCAGATCCTGGTCGACAAGAACGACATCACCAAGGACGCCCTGGAGCGCATCCTCCTGGAACGCAAGCCCATCGGCCAGCTCCTGTCCGAGGCGGGCCTGGTCAGCCGCAGCCAGGTCGAAGCGGCCCTGGCCGAACAGCAGGAGGTCAAGCGCCTCAAACAGACGGCCAGCGCCGAAACGCAGGCTTCCAGCATCCGCGTCCCGGCGCAGAAACTCGACTTCCTCGTGGACCTTGTGGGCGAACTGGTCACGGCCCAGGCCAGGCTGACCCAGTTCGCCAGCGAACAGAACGAGCCCAGGCTCCAGGCCATCTCCGAGGAGATCGAGCGCCTCTCCGACGAACTGCGCGACAATACGCTCGGCATCCGCATGCTGCCCATCGGCACGACCTTCAGCCGCTTCAAGCGCCTTGTGCGCGACCTGTCCCAGGAACTCGGCAAGCGCATCGTCCTGGAGACCCACGGCGAGGAAACGGAACTCGACAAGACCGTCATCGAACGCCTGAGCGACCCCCTGGTCCACCTGCTCAGAAACAGCATCGACCACGGCATCGAGAGCCCTGAAACACGCATCGCCCGGGGCAAGAACCCCGAGGGACGCATCGTGCTCTCGGCCGAGCACTCGGGCGGAGAGGTCCTCATCCGCATCATCGACGACGGGGCGGGCATCGATCCCGACCGCATCCGGGCCAAGGCCGTGGAGAAGGGGCTCATCGCCGCGGACGCCCTGATCGCGGACAAGGACGCCCTGATGCTGATTTTCGCGCCCGGATTCTCCACGGCCGAGAAGATCACCAACGTTTCCGGCCGCGGCGTGGGCATGGACGTGGTCAAACGCAACATCGACGCCCTGCGCGGCCGCGTCTCCCTGGACAGCGTGCCTGGCGAGGGCACGACGGTTTCCGTGCGCATCCCCCTGACCCTGGCCATCATCGACGGTCTGCAGGTGCAGGTGGGGGAAAGCTTTTTCATCATGCCGCTGGCCGCCGTTGAGGAATGCGTGGAACTCATCCGCCAGGAGGGGGAACGGGCGACCTTCATCAACTTGCGCGGCCAGATGGTACCCTGGGTCAGCCTGCGGGCGAACTTCGAGATTCCCGGCGAGAGGCCGCCCATCGAACAGGTCGTGGTCTGCAACTCCCAGAACAGCCGCGTCGGCATCGTCGTGGACCGGGTCATCGGCGAGCACCAGACCGTCATCAAGAGCCTCGGCAAGGTCTATCGCGACGTGCGGGGCATCTCCGGGGCGACCATCAAGGGCGACGGCAGCATGGCGCTCATCCTCGACATCGCGGCCCTGAGCATCTGAACCATGTACGACGCCAACGGCCAGAACGCTCCTCTGATGTCGGACCGGGAACTGAAGCAGTTCAGCGAGTTCATCTATTCGGAGCTGGGCATCAAGATCACGCAGTCCAAGAAGACCATGCTCCAGGCCCGGCTGCAGCGGCGGCTCAGGACCCTGAACATGCGTTCCTACGGCCAGTATCTGGAATACCTGCAGTCCTTGAAGGGCTTGGAGGTGGAACTGCCGCAAATGGTGGATGCCGTGACCACCAACACCACGAGCTTCTTCCGCGAACCCAGGCACTTCGAGTTCCTGGCCCAGACCATCCTGCCCCAGTGGCAGAAGCGCAACCCCGGCCGGGTTTACACCGTCTGGAACGCTGGCTGCTCGTCGGGCGAGGAGCCCTACACCACGGCCATGACCCTCATGGACTACAATGAGCGGGTCAGTCCCTTGCGCTTCAGCATCGTGGCCACGGACATCTCCACCGACATCCTCAACAAGGCGGCCAGGGCGGTTTACGAAGAGGAAAAGATATCCACCATCCCGGTGGAATTCAGGCGCAAGTACCTGCTGCGCAGCAAGGACAAGGCCAGACGGATGGTGCGCATCGTGCCGGAACTGCGCGAGACGGTCAGTTTCCGGCGCCTGAACTTCATGGATGATTTCCAGTTCCGGGAGAAGATGGACCTGATTTTCTGCCGCAACGTCATGATCTATTTCGACAAGAAGACCCAGCATGAGCTGGTGCAGAAATTCTGCAACCACCTCGATCCCGGCGGGCACCTCTTCATCGGCCATTCCGAGAGCCTGTCCGGAACCGGGCTGCCCTTGCGGCAACTCGCACCGGCCACCTACGTCAGGATCTAGGCCGGCGGCACGCAATCCTGCGCCTCCGGGCGCACGCCTCCCAAACCGCAAAACCGTCGCGCCCGCACAACGAGAACCGAACCGAACATGCCCGAAAGCCCCTGCCCGCTCCACGACGCCATGAAACCCGGCAATGCCGGGGGGTTCGACAGCGACGACGTTCTGGCCAACGCCCCCATCGGCGTCTACACCTCCACGCGCGACGGCCGCTTCACGGCGGTCAACCCGGCCATGGCCCGCATGTTCGGCTACGATTCGCCCGGGGAGATGATCGAATCCGTCCGGGACATTTCCTCGCAGATCTACCTCGACCCCGCGGACCGCGACGAATTCATCCGCCGCATGGAGAGCCAGGGCCAGCTCATCAATCACGAATGCCGCTTCAAGCGGCGGGACGGCTCCACCGTGTGGGTATCGAGCAACGCCCGGGCCATGCGCGGCGACGACGGGCGGATTCAGCTCTACCAGGGTTTCATGACCGACATCACCCCGCGCATGGAAATCCAGGAGGCCCTTGTCGTCAGTGAGCGCAGGCACAGGATCATCTTCGAAAATTCGCCCCTGGGCATGATCCTGTTCGACAGGCACGGCACCATCATCGACTGCAACGATGCCGTCGTGAAGCTCATGTGCTCCAGCCGCGACAAGCTGATCGGCTTCAGCGCAAAGCTCCTGGAGTCCCCCATCGCGCGGGCGGGCCTGCAACGCGCCATGTCCGGCAACCCCGCCTTCATCGAAGGCGAGTACACCTCCGTGACCGGCGGCGTGACGCGCATGTTCCGCGCGAATTTCAACCCCATCCATCCCGGGCAGTCGCCGACCGGCGTCATCGCGACCCTGGAGGACATCACCGAGCGGTCCCGCATGGAGCAGTCCATGCAGGAGAGCGAGGCCCTGCAGCGGATTCTGCTGGACGCCCTGCCCGTCGGCGTGGTCATCGTCGACGCACAGAGCCGCGTCATCGAGCGCACCAATGACCATGTCTCCGTGCTCTTCGGTGCGGATACGGAGCATTTGCTCGGCCGCAGCTGCCACGAACTGCTCTGCCCTTCGGCCCGGAACCGCTGTCCGGTCTGCGACCTGAACGAGAAAGTGGACAACTCGGAATGCGAGATGCTGCGTGCCGACGGCACCCGCCTGGCCATCCTCAAGACCGTGAAACGGCTCGACATAGAAGGACGGGAGAAACTGCTGGAATGCTTCGTGGATGTGTCCGACCGCAAAAGGGCAGAGGAGAAGCTGCACGCCTTTGCCCGGCAGATGGAGCTCAAAAGCCTGGAACTCGACGATGCGCGCCTCAAGGCCGAGCGCGCCGCCCAGGACAAAAGCGCGTTTTTGACCCGCATGAGCCACGAGATACGCACTCCCCTGAACGGCGTCATCGGCATGACCGGACTGCTGCTGGACACGGAACTCGACGAGACCCAGCGCCGCTTCGCCCTGACCCTGCGCAGCAGCGGCGAGTCCCTGCTGGAGGTGGTCAACGACATCCTCGACCTTTCCAGGATCGAATCCGGCAAACTCGAACTGGAGAGCGTGGATTTCGGCCTGCGGGCCCTGCTTGACGACGTCGCGTCCATGCTGGCCGTCAAGGCGGCCGAGAAGGGTGTCGAACTCATCTGCTCGGCGGACCCTGATGTCCCGGAGCGTTTCACCGGCGAACCGGGCCGGCTGCGCCAGGTCATCACGAACCTGGTCGGCAACGCCATCAAGTTCACGGCGGCGGGTGAAGTCGAGCTGCGGGCCGCCATGGCCGAGTGCAGCGGGCCGGACGCACGGACCGTGACGGTGCTCTTCTCGGTCCGCGACACGGGGATCGGCATCCCGGAAGAACGGCTGCCGCACCTCTTTCAGGATTACTCCCAGGCCGATGCCTCCATTTCCAGGCGCTTCGGAGGCAGCGGGCTGGGCCTTGCCATCTCCAGGCAGCTGGTCGGGCTCATGGGCGGGGAAATCGGGGTGCAGAGCGTCCAGGGCAAAGGGTCCACGTTCTGGTTCACGGTCCCTCTCGGATGCGCGGCGGCTCCCGAGGCCTCGGGCACTGGCCCGGAAGAACTGCAGGGCCTGCGCGCCCTGATCGTGGACGACAACGTCACCAATCGCGAAATCCTCCTGGCCAGATTCGCGGCCTGGGGCATGCGCCCCGACGAAGCCGAAGACGGCCCGTCCGCCCTGGGCATGCTTTCGCGGGCGGCCGCAGCAGGAGATCCCTACGGGCTGGCCGTCGTGGACTTCCTTATGCCCGGCATGGACGGCGAGGCCCTGGGGCGGGCCATCCACTCGGATACGCGGCTCCAGGCGACACGCACGGTGCTCATGACGTCCCTGGGCCAGAGGGGGGACGCGCGGCGCTTCCATGAAATCGGGTTCTCGGCCTACATCTGCAAGCCTGTCCTGCACGGCGAACTGCAGGAGTGCCTGAATCTGGTCATGGCGGAAGGCGGCACGCCCACTCTCGTCACCCGGCACTCGGCGCGCGAGGCGGCGCGGATGGCCGCACCCGACTTCTCGGACCGCCGGGCCCGCATCCTGCTGGTGGAGGACAACGTGACCAATCAGCAGGTCGCCCTGGGCCTTTTGGCCAACATGGGCCTCGCGGCCGACGCCGTGGATAACGGCGCCAAGGCGGTCGAAGCCCTGACCCGCATCCCGTACGACCTGGTGCTCATGGACGTGCAGATGCCGGTCATGAACGGCTTCGAATGCACGCGCATCATCCGCGACCCGGCGAGCGCCGTCCTCGACCACCGGGTCCCGGTCATCGCCATGACCGCCCATGCCCAGGCCGGCGACCGGGACACATGCCTCGAAGCCGGCATGAACGACCATGTGGCCAAACCCATTTCCGTCCCGGCCCTGGCCGCTGCCCTGAAGGCGTGGCTTCCTGCCGATGAAGGCAGGGATCTGCCCAGGGCCCGTGCCAGAGAACGGTTTGGGGACGACGGAGACACGGCCGTCTGGGACCGGGAATCCTTCATGGAGCGCATCATGGGCGACGAGGACCTGGAACGGGACATCCTCGGAGGGTTCCGGCTCGATGCCGAAAACCGCCTGGACATCATGCGCCAGACCCTCGCCCAGGGGAATCTGAACCTGCTGGTCTCGCAGGCCCACAGCATCAAGGGTGCGGCGGCCAACCTTGGCGCCCACAGGCTGCGCAACGCCGCCAGGGCGCTGGAATCCGTCGCCGAAAGCGGAAACGGGGACGCGTGCCGGGACGGACTCGGCGCGCTGGAGCGGGCCCTCTCGAATCTTTTTGACGAAATCGGACGCCGCCATGCCCGCCCCTTGCCTTGACGGGCTTCAGCCCGTAGGAACAGGCCAACCACACAGGAGCACGGCATGAAAGCATCCACAAGTTTCGTCCTCCGGACGCTGATCATCGCAGGCGTATCCGTGGGGCTCGGGTTGGCCTTCAACTCCACCCGGCCCGGCAGCCTGCCGCTGGTCCAGACCCGGGAAAAAGCGGTCCAGGCCGCTCCCAAGGCCGAAGAGGCCGCGCCCGTCACCCACGCCGCACCGGCACCCGAAGCCGCGGCGGAAAACGCCTCCGCAGTTCAGCCCGCGCCGGAAGAATCCGCCGCCAACGGTACAGGCGAGGCAGGCAACGCATCGCAGGAAACCGACAGCGTTTCCGCGCCCGCCGCAGAGGCAGACGCCGCGTCCCCGGCACAGGGAGACGCAACCAACATGACGCTGCCCGTCTCCGGCAATGCCTCCAGCCAGCCGGCCGTCGATGCCGGGGCGCAGCACGGCCTGCCGGACAAGGAAATTTCGCTGCAGGACGCCGCCCGGCTCTTCGCCGACGGCCAGGCTGTCTTCATCGACGCGCGGGACGCCGAGACCTACGCCGCGGGCCATGTCCAGGGGGCCCTGTCCCTGCCGCTCTTCTCCTTTGCCCAGGATTTCCCGGCGCTGCGGGACAGATTGGAGGGGATGACGGTCATCACCTATTGCGACGGCGAGCGCTGCACCCTGAGCAGCGAACTGGCCGACCAGCTCCGGGCCAACGGTCTGGAAAACGTCCACGAACTCAGAAACGGGTGGACCCTGTGGCAGGACCAGGGCCTGCCCACGGCCACGGGCCACAACCCGGAACAGGGCGGAGGTAACTCATGAACACGGCAACCCTGGCCAGAACCTCGCGCATCGCCCTGGCCCTCGTCTTCCTGGCCGCCGCCCCGCACAAAATCCTGGCGCCAGCGGCGTTTGCCGACGGCATCGCGGCCTACTCCATCCTGCCCGACGTGCTGGTCAACTTCACGGCCCTGACCCTGCCCTGGCTGGAGCTGGTCACGGCCGCCCTGCTCCTGTGCCGGGCGTGGATGAAACCGGCCCTGTTCCTGGCCAACACCATGCTCGCCGTGTTCCTGGGCGCCCTTGTCAGCGCCCATCTGCGCGGCATCGACCTGTCCTGCGGATGCTTCAGCTCCGCGCCGGCGGCTTCGGACGAGATGATCTGGTACATCGCCCGCGACGGCCTCTTTCTACTTTTGGGCCTGACGGCCGCACTGCTGCAACGGGGCGCGCCCGAGGGCGACTAAGCCTCCCGGCCCGCCTCCACGAGGGTGGCCCTGCGCCACCCCCGCACGGAGTTGATCAGCCACACCCCCGTGCAGCGGGCCAGCTCATCCACCCGCACGGCCCGTTCCCGGATGCGTTCCTCGCGCAGCAGCGCGGCGCGCATGGTGCCCGGCAGCAGGCCGCTGTCCAGAGGCGGCGTCAGCAGCTCCCCATCCAGTTCCACCACGACGTTGGCGATGGTCGCTTCCGTGATCTCGCCCCGCTCGTTGACGAGCAGCACATCGTCCACCCCCTCGGCTCCGGCCAGGGCCCGTTCGTAGACGTCGCGCCGCGTGGTCTTGTGGTACAGAAACACGTCGTTCGTGTTCACGCTGCCCGGGGCCAGCGCCACCCGGCACGGGGCCGGAACCGGCAGCGGGCGGGAAGCGACCTCCAGGTTTCCGGACCTGTCCAGGGTCAGGCGCAGCACCCCTTCCTCCCCCGCAACTTCCTGTACGGCCTTCTCCAGGGCTTTTTCCACGGCGGGCGCGTCATGCACGAACCCGAAATGCGCGGCGCTTGCCGCAAGCCGCCGCAGATGTTCCTCCAGCAGAGCGATCCCCCCGCTGCGGCTCCAGCGCATGGTCTCCAGCAGCGAAAATTCAGGCTCATCCAGCACCCGCGCCTTGACCCGCGTCTCCTGGAACTCAGCGCGCGGATCCGAATCCCAGACGATGCCCCCGCCCACCCCGTATTCGGCCGTGCCCGCGCCCTTGTCCACGAGGACCGTGCGGATGGCCACGTTGAAGCGCGCCCGCCGGCCGGGAAGCATGGTGCCGATGGTTCCGGTGTAGATGCGGCGCGGGGAGATTTCGAGTTCGTCGATGAGGTGCATGGTGCGGACCTTGGGCGCGCCGGTGATGGACGCGGCAGGGAACAGCGCGGCCATGACCCGCGACGTGGGCTCGGACGTACGCCCGCGCACCAGGGAGGTCAGCTGCCAGAGGGTGGGGTAGCGCTCGACCCGGAACAGCTCGGGGACGTGGACGCTGCCGGGCAGGCAGACGCGGCCGAGGTCGTTGCGCACCATGTCCACGATCATGACGTTCTCGGCCCTCTCCTTCTCCGAAACGGCGAGCCGCCCGGCCATGGCCCGGTCCTCGTCGCCCCGGCGGCCGCGCGGCGCCGTGCCTTTCATGGGCCGCGAGAACACATCCTCGCCGTCCCGCTCGAAGAACATCTCCGGAGAGGCGCAGCACACCGCGAAATCGCCCGTGTCCACGTAGGCCCCGTGCGGGGTTGGCTGGCGCGCCGCGAGCCGGCAGAAGAGCGCCCAAGGGTCCGCGTCGAAGCGGGCCCGGAGGCGGTGCGTGAAGTTGACCTGATAGGTTTCGCCCCGGGCCAGGTGATCGCGGATGCGGGCCAGGGCAGCGGCATGGGCCGCTTCGTCCAGTTCCGGGACCCAGCGGATGCCTTGCGGCGCAAAAATGCCGAGGGAGATGGGCCTCGGGGGCTCGAAGAGGCCGAACCAGGCCAGGGGAAAAGGCTGGCAGGACGCGGCCGGCATGGCCGCGTCGAAGGCGTTCCCGGCCTCGTAGGCCAGAAACCCGGCGGCGTGCAGGCCCGTCCGCTCCACCTCGTCCTCGAGGTGGGCCACAAGACCGGGCACCTCGTCGTGGCGATGCGCCGCAAAAACGGCCCTGGGCCGCTCGTAGCGCACCCACGAGGAATGTTCTGGGGAATGGACGACAACGGACATGCCGTGCCCTATCGCGGGGCATGGCGAAGCGCAACAGCGCGGGGCCTGCGCGGGGTCTGCGGAACATCCGCTAGAAACAGGGGAAATGACGGAAAGGCCCGCGGCCGGAAGGGTGCCAGTTCCTTCCGGCCGCGGATACGCGAGAGGAGGAGGGTTACACCATCATGAAGGCCACAAGTTGCCCCACAAATCGAACCGCCTCGGAAACCTGATTCAAAAGATTATCGCTCCAGCCATAAGCAACAAGAGTCGCCATCCCGGCAAGCCAGAAAAGGTAACAGATCTGCTTCATGACAATCACCCCCAGAAGTCTGCATCCTGACGGCACGTTCGCCGCCTTTGACCTTCCTTCAGCAAAGGGCGTGCCTGACCGCACCGAAACGCCCAATACCCTGTCCCGCAAGGACAACCCCGGGCGGCAGGAAAAATAAAACCTGTCCGGTCCGAAAAGAGAGCGCAAAGACCGTACGTAGTGCGCAATTCTTCTCCCACACGGCTACTTGTTTCTTCCAATACATCATAACATATTATAATTACATGTCGTAATAAAAAACGGCCCGCGCGAAGTCTTCACGACTTCGTCGCGGGCCGTGGCCGCGCACGATTCCAGGATCAGGCCCGTCCGCCGGAATGGAGCTCGTCCAGGAGGTCTCCGAGGCGCGCGAGATGCGTCTTCTCCTCGCTGGCAATCTGTTCGAGGATGGCCCTGTTCTCGTCGTTTTGAGTCCACTCGGCCGAGCGCATGTACAGGTCCAGGGCTTGGGCCTCGATGGACATGGCCAGGGAGACCACGTCCACGGGGCTGCCGAAATCGGGCTTGAAGCGGGCCATGTACTCCTCGGTGGTCAGCCCGCCTTCCATGAGCGGAGTGACGAAGGAACACTCGAAGGCCCCGCGGTCGTCCTTGCCCGTCAGGCGGGTGTATTCGGCGAAAAGCCGGTCCTTGTGCTTGATCTCGATGTCCGCCAGGAGGCGGAACACGGATTTGACCTTCTCGTCCCCGACCCGCTCCAGCATGCGCAGATAGAAGTCGCGCAGGCCGTCTTCGAGGGAGTAGGCCGCGGCCAGGATCTGCTCGGCGCTGTCCAGTTCGGTGAAGAGCTCCACGCCCTCCTCCTCGGCGCCGAAAGCCGCCTGCCCGTTCCAGGCCTTGAAGCCTCCGGTCAGGTTGATGACCTGCTCATAGCCCTTGCCGGCCAGGGTCTGGGCCGCGATCCGGCTGCGCCCGCCGATGGCGCAGTACACGACGACCGGCTTGGACGGGTCGATCTCGGAAAGCGAATCGGTCAGCACGGGCAAGGGCACGAGCTTGGCCCCGGGGATATGCCCTTCCTCGTATTCGCCGGGCTGACGGACATCGAGGATGGTCACTTCCTGCAACGTCTTGTCGGACAGATATTCCCGGACGTCGTCCGCGTTCATGGACTGGACCGGGGTGAAAAACTGTTTCCAGCGCATAGCGTTCCTCCTCTCAAGGTTTGTCCGCATATCATGCCTCCGCACGGCGAAAACTTCAACCAACACCGCGGTATTGACATGCAGAAGATCATTATCGTATTTTTACGAAATACGATATCAAGGAGCCCCCATGAATCCGGACCGGACCCTCGCCGCCCTGTGCAAAGCCCTCGGCAACCCCGCCAGGGTGGCCATCCTCAGACATCTCCTGCAGGTGGACAGATGCATCTGCGGCGAAATCGTGAACATCCTCCCCCTGGCCCAGTCCACGGTCAGCCAGCACCTCAAGCAGCTCAAGGAGGCGGGGCTCATCCGCGGCGAGATCGAAGGCCCGCGCATCTGCTACTGCGCGGACAAGGAGCGGCTGGCGGAACTCAAACACCTCATCAGCGAGCTGTAGCCATGGAACCTTTGCAGCCTTTTCCCATGTCCCAGCCAGGCCCTTGCCCCGCCCCCTGCCCACCCGCACCCGACGCGGCCCCCTGCTGAGGCCCTCCTCCGTCCCCTGGTGCAGGGGTCGACGACCTTCCGGGCTACCGCATCGAACCCTACGTGCAGGGATTTCTGGAGACCGCGGCGAAACGCGTCCCGCAGGTGCGCACGCGCCCCGTCCTCCCCGACCTTCTCGGCACCTGCCGCGCGCGCCTGGGCCTGGACCGCAACCGCTACAAGGTCAATCCCGGCCTGTACGCCGCCGGCAGGCCCGGCTCCGAATCGCCCGTCATCGTCACGGCCAACTACAAGCTGACCTTCGACACTGTCCGCTTCGCCCTGCACGGCCGCGACCTCTGGCTGCTGGTGGTCGACACGCGCGGCATCAACGTCTGGTGCGCGGGTGGCAAGGGCACCTTCAGTGCCGAGGGCATCATCGAACAGGTCCGCAAGACGGGCCTGGAACGCGTCGTCTCCCACCGCCGCCTGATCCTGCCCCAGCTCGGGGCCAACGGCGTGCGGGCCCGCGATATCCGCAAGGCCTGCGGGTTCGAGGCCGTGTTCGGGCCAGTGCGCGCCGAAGACCTGCCGCGCTACCTGGACCAGGGCATCGACGAGGCCATGCGCGAGGTGACCTTCACCCTGCGGGAGCGGGCCGCGGTGGTTCCCGTGGAGCTGGTGCTGGGCTGGAAGCTCATCCTCTACTCCTTCATCGCCGCGGTGCTGCTGAGCCTCATGGGCCCGGAGCTCTCGCTCCCCGCCATCCTGAGTCGCATCGGACTGGCCATGACGGCCACGGGCCTGGGCCTTATCTGCGGGGCGGCGCTCTTCCCCCTGCTGCTGCCACGCATGCCGCGGTTCTTCTCCGCTGGAGGAGCGGCACTGGGCCTGGCCGGCGCCCTGCTCGTGCCGGTCATCGGACCGGCCGCGGCCTGGCCGTCCCTGGCAGGCGCGGGGCTGTGGACCGTGACCCTCAGCTCCTGGCTGGCCCTCAACTTCACCGGGTCCACGCCCTACACCTCCCCTTCGGGCGTCGAGAAGGAGATGCGCCGCTTCATCCCCTGGATGTCCGGCGCCGCGGCGCTCTCCGCCATCCTCTTCGTGTGGGGCAATTTCTTGTGAGGAACCCATGAAAACCTTCCGGCATCTCGAAAACGTGGCCACCCTGGCCTATGACCAGGACAAGTGCGTGGGCTGCGGCCTCTGCGCCGCGGTCTGCCCGCACCGCATCTTCGCCGTCGAGGACGGCAAGGCCAGGGTCCTGGACCGCGAGGCCTGCATGGAGTGCGGGGCCTGCGCCCTGAACTGCCCCACCGGCGCCATCGAGGTCACCCCCGGCGTGGGCTGCGCCCAGCTCATCATCCAGGGCTGGCTGCCCTGGAAAAAGGGGACTTCGTGCTGCTGAATCCTTGACCGCGGCGCGGAAATGCAGGAATTCTCCACCTTCCGAACCCAAGGAGGATTCATGCTCGAACGTACCGAAGCCCTGTCCATGCTCAAGGCCAGCGCCCCCGACCATCTCTACGTCCACGCCCTGGAAACCGAAGCCGTCATGCGCGCCCTGGCCGCCCGCCTCGGCCATGACGCCGAAACCTGGGGCCTGGCCGGGCTGCTGCACGACCTCGACTACCCCGAAACCAAGGACAC
>CALMTS010000390.1 GCA_937872685.1 uncultured Desulfomicrobium sp. | reverse complement strand
GAGGACACCCTGTATGTGCTGGAGCACCCCCGCACCATCACTCTGGGTCGCAACGGCGGCCGTGAGAATCTGCTCGTCGGCGAGGATGCCCTGGCCGCGCAAGGCATCGAACTGGTCCAGACACGTCGCGGGGGGAACATCACCTGCCATTACCCGGGTCAGCTCGTGGCCTACCCCGTGTTTCGCATCGCCTCGCTGCCGGGCGGCCTGCGGCGTTTCTTCTTTGACCTGGAGGATGTTGTCATCCGCACCCTGGCCCGATTCGGCCTGACCGCAGCACGCTGGGAAGGCCGCCCCGGCGTGTGGGTCGGCCGGCGCAAGATAGCTTCCATCGGCATCGGCATGCGGCGCTGGACCTCGTATCACGGATTGTCGCTGAACATCGGCCGCGACCTGTCCCTGTTCCGCCTCATCACCCTCTGCGGCCTGGCCGATGCAGAACCCACCTCCCTGCACCAGGAACTGCAGGACGAATCCATTTCCATGCAGGAGATCAAGCATGTCTGTGCACGAGAATTCCGCTCCGTATTTGCGCATTCCGCCGTGGCTGCGCACGAAACTGCCCAGTAGCCCCGCCTTTGCCGGAACCGGCAGCCTGGTGGAGGGCCTGCGACTGCACACGGTCTGCCGTGACGCAAAATGCCCGAACATGTTCGAGTGCTATTCCAAACGCACGGCCACGTTCCTCGTCATGGGGCATGTCTGCACACGCAACTGCGCCTTCTGCAACATTGCTCCGGGCCTGCCTGAGCTGCTCGACAGCGACGAACCCCGGCGCGTGGGGGAGGCCGCCAAGAGGCTGGGGCTTAGGCATGTGGTCGTCACCTCCGTGACCCGCGACGACCTGCCGGACGGCGGGGCGGCACATTTTGCGGCCGTCATCCGGGCCGTGCGTGAGGCCTGCTCCGGCGTCGACCTGTCCATTGAAGTGCTCATTCCGGATTTCCGAGGTTCCCGCGCGGCATTGCGGACAGTGCTGGATGCGGCGCCGCAGATCGTCAACCACAATGTGGAAACCCCGCCTGCCCTTTACGGCCGCATCCGCCCCCAGGCCGATTACCGGCAGAGCCTGGAGCTGCTGCGTCGGGTCCGGGAGGCGGGAGGCATCCCCAAGAGCGGGCTCATGGTCGGACTTGGCGAGGAGGACGCGGAAGTCCGCGGCGTGCTGGCCGATCTTGCCCGGTGCGGGTGCCGCATCGCGACCGTCGGGCAGTACATGCGCCCGAGCCGGCGGCATCCGCCGGTGCAGCGATACGTGCACCCGGACATGTTTGAACAGTATGCCCAGTGGGGCAGGG
>CALMTS010000389.1 GCA_937872685.1 uncultured Desulfomicrobium sp. | reverse complement strand
AATCCGGACCTGGTCCTGGCCATCGCCACGCCTTCGGCCCAGGCCTGTGCCGTGGCCACCAAGAAATCGCCCGTCCTGGCCGTGGCGCCGCTGCTTTTCACGGCGATCACGGACCCGGTCGGCGCCGGCCTCGTGGACAACCTGGAAAAGCCCGGCAAGAACATCACGGGCGTTTCCGACATGCTCCCGGTGGACAAGCATATGGAGATGCTGCGCCGGTTCTACCCGGGCCTCAAGAAGCTCGGCATGATCTACAACGCCGGCGAGGCCAACTCCAAGACCACCGTGGCCATGGTCAAGGCTGAAGGGGCCAAGCTCGGCTTTGAGGTCGTGGAGGCCACCGTGGCCAAGACCAGCGACGTCTATCAGGCCGCCAAGTCACTGATCGGAAAGGTCGATGCCATCTACCTGCCCACGGACAACACCGTGATCTCCGCCCTGGAGTCCGTGATCAAGGTCTGCCAGCAGGAGAAGATGCCCCTGTTCTCCGCCGATGTCGATTCCGTGCAGCGTGGCACGGTGGCCGCATTGGCCTTCGACTACTATCAGCATGGTTACCAGACCGGTCTCATGGCCAAGCGCCTGCTGGTGGACAAGGCCGATCCCGGAACCACGTGCGTGGAGACCCAGCAGGAACTGGTCCTGCACCTCAACCTGAAGGCCGCCGCCAAGATGGGCGTGACCGTGCCCGCAGACGTCAGAAAGGACGCCGACAAGATCTATGAATGATTCCGGAACGCCATGTTCTGAAACGAGGCGGCCTGGCCGCCTCTTTTTTTACCCTTCACCCGGCGCTTTGGCGGAGCCGTCATGATGCGGGCGTACCGTGCCGCCCGCATTCTGACCATGGATGCGCAGCGCTCCGTGGTCGAGGACGGCGGAATCGTGGAGGAAAACGGCCGCATCCTGGCGGTCGGGCCCTGGAAGGAGGTGGGGGGCGAGGGCGCCTGTCATGACCTGGGCTCCGTGACGCTGGTCCCCGGCCTGATCAATGCCCATGTCCATCTGGAACTGTCCCATCTGGCCGGACGAATCCCGGCCGGGCAGGGCTTTGCCGCATGGGCGGACGGGCTTTTCGGGGCCATGAAATCGGTGAGGCCGAATCCGTCGGACATTGAGCGCGCCGTCCGCTCCATGCAGGCCAGCGGAACCCGGTACGTGGCCGATGTGACGGGGCGCGAGGCGCTCATGGTCCGCCGCGCCCTGGATGCTTGTGGTCTGGGCGGCCATCTGTTCCGGGAATTTTCCGGACGTTCCAGAAGCCTCGGCCTGCAGTCGGACGGGATGCCCGGGCCGTGGAGCCCCGCGGTGCACGCCCTCTATTCCACGGACCCGGTGCTGGCCAGGGACGTGAAAGGCTGGTGCTGCGCTCGCGGGCTGCCGTTCAGTCTGCACCTTGCGGAGGTGCCTGGCGAAAATGAACTTTTTCTGGACGGGGGGGGAGATTTCGCAGGATTTTTGCGCTCCCGGCGCATCCTGCCGAAATCCTTTGCGCCTTCGGGCATGAGCGCCGTGGCCTGCGCCGGCGCCCTTGGCCTGCTGGATAGCCGCACGCTGGCCGTCCACTGTGTCCATGTGGACAGTCATGACATCGGGCATTTGGCCGCCAGCGGAGCCTCCGTGTGCCTGTGTCCGCGCAGCAACGCATGGATCGGCGTGGGCGCGGCCCCGGCCAGGGCCCTGCATGCGGCCGGGGTGCCGCTGTGTCTCGGCACGGATTCCCTTGCATCCAATGCCGATCTCGACCTCTGGGAAGAATTGCGGGCAGCTCGAACCCTTCTGGGGGACGATACGCCGCTTGCCGACCTCCTGGCCATGGTCACCCTCAATCCGGCGAAGGCACTGGGAATCGAGCGGGAGTTCGGCTGCCTGGCACCAGGCCGCCGGGCCGCGTGGGCTTTTCTCCCCGCTGACTTCGATCCGTCCGCAAGCGCTCCCGAGGTCAGCCGGAATTGCGCCCGCTGATGAGCACGATGCTCAACATGGCCAGACCGCAGCCGAAAAGGTGTGCCCGTGTGACGGCCTGCCCCAGGAAAAGCGCCGAGATCAGGAGGGCGCTGACGGGCAGGACGCCGGTGAAGATTCCGGCCACTCCGGCCGGGACCCGGGTCACGCCCGCGAACCAGCACAGATAGGCGATGATGGTTACGGGCACGGCATAATAGAGTACGCACCACCAGGCCTCCAGGGGCAGGTCCGCAAAGCTGAAGTTCGCTGCCTGCCACAGTCCGAGCGGCATGAAGAACAGCGTGGCCAGGAGGGTGATGAGGCTTGAGACCGCCAGTGGGGAAAGCTGGTCGCGGATGGATTTGCGGACCAGCAGGAAGAGGGATTCCACCACCACGGCGGCGGCCACGAAAAGATTGCCTGCCCAGGAACCGTCTCCGCCGCCTCGCGCTCCGGAAAGGTTGAGTACGGCGATGCCGGCCACGGAGAGGGCGATGCCTGCGAGGACGCGCCCGCCCGGCCTTTCCCCGAGAATGATCCAGGCCAGCAGCCCCATGCAGGCGGGGGTCGTGCTGGTGATGATCCCGGCCGATGCCGGCGAGGTCCAGCGCAGCCCGTAGAGCACGAAGATGGTGAAGAGCACCGATCCGCAAAGGGTCTGCCCCGCCAGGATGAGCCAGCTTCGCGGGTGTAGCCGGGGCAACCCGCCTTCCTTCAGCAACCAAATGGGGGCGATGATGGCGCTCGCCAGGGCGAACCGCAGCAGCGAACCCAGATGAATGGGAAAATGGCGGATCATGATTTCGCCGGCCACCACGGAACTTCCGACCAGGATCATGGCCACTGTCAGGCAGGAATAGGGAAAGAGTCGGGTCATAATGCCTCCTTGTGAAGGAGACATTACGCTTCGGGCGGGTCGCTGTTTTGAACGATCTTGCGGAAGTTGCCTGGAGTGATGCCGAACTGGCGGCGGAAAAGCCGGGTCATATGGCTCTGGTCGGAAAAGCCGCACTCGGCGGCGATGCGCGCCAGAGGAAGCGCCGTGGGGAGAAGGGCCTTGGCCCTGTCCACGCGCAGTTGGGTCAGAAACGCGTGCGGGGTCTGGCCGGTGGCTTCCGCAAAGACGCGCAGCAGATGGAACGGGCTCAAGCCTGCTGCGCCGGCGATGTCGGCAAGGTTCGGGTTTTCGCCGCAGCGGGCGGCGAGGAGTTCCTTGACGCGCCGCACGGCCGCGTGTTCCGGACCCGTGCGTCCGGTTTTTCCGCGTCGTTCGGC
>CALMTS010000388.1 GCA_937872685.1 uncultured Desulfomicrobium sp. | reverse complement strand
CTGCCGCGTACTGGGCGAAGTGCGGGGTCAGGCGATGGACCTCGTGGAACGTGCGGGCGTCCGTGTAGGTCTCGTACAGGGTGAAGCGGGTGGGGTCGCCGGGGTCCTGCAGGATGTCGAAACCCAGGCAGCCCTCCTCCCGGGTCATGGAGTTGTCCCCCTGACGGATGACCACCTCCCGGAACTGGTCCACAAACTCTTTTTTGACGACGATGTCGACGATGACCACGAACATGGGCTGCCTCCTGCAAGGGTTGGAGCAAAATGATGTGACGCCGTCAGGGCGCCCCTGCGTCGTGATTATGGGAGTTCGTGAACTCAGGCAAGCAACAGCCGGGCCTTGTCCATCTGGCTCGGGGTGAGGTCAGCCGGAACCTTTTCCCTGCCGAGGGTCTTGCACACCATGTAGCGGGCGCACTGGGTAAAGTCCCCCTGGCAGTACTTTTTTTTCATCATGCTTGCCGTAGCCGGCATATTTGCCATTTTGTCATTGAAGAAAAGGCATTTGGAGATCATTTCGCAGTCAGGCATAAACCCTCCGTAAAGATTTTCCCCTCAATAACACGGGAAATACGGCATGACAACATGCCAAATGAATTTGAGTGATGTGGTCGGAAAATGCAGTTCGTCTCGATATTTGCGACCAGATCATCCAGGATGCCTATATTTCGTGTATTTTGGATCGGCTGTACGCGAGTCATGAAGTGCGTATTGAAATTTTTCAGGTCTCGTCATTGTGAGAAAGGTGATTCGAAATTTTTTTCGTGTCCAGCCGCGTTGTTTTCTTGATTCAACTTCACGCAACTTTACATATTGCCTCGGATTTCGGGCCTGCGCGTTGCATCGTCCCCGGGGAAGGCAGGTTTGTCCCGGCAAGGGGCATCCCATTATCCCGAACATTGCAACACAGGAGTCAGTCATGATCAGCGGTATTGGCTCGTCCGGGTTTTCCCAGGACATGGCGGCGCTCTGGAGCGGCAGGTCCCGGCCGGACCCCGCGCAGATGGCGCAGGAACTCTTTGCCTCCACGGACGCCGATGGCAGCGGGGCCATCGATCAGGGGGAGCTGACGGCGGCTTTGGCCTCCAAATCCGGCGGTGGGCAAGGCCCTGACGCGGCAGAGCTGTTCGAGGCTCTCGATGCGGACGGGGACGGCCTCGTCACCGAGGAAGAGCACGAATCGGGTTTGGCCTCCATGCACAAGGACATGGCCCTGGCCAGCATGATGACGAACCTGGGCATGACCCAGTCCTCTCTGGCCGATGAGCTCTTCGCTCAGACGGACGCCGACGGCGACGGTTCCATCACCGAAGAGGAGCTTGCGGCGGCCCTGGCCGCACGCGATGCCGACGGCGAGGGGGGCGTTGACGCGTCGGAGCTGTTCGCCGTTCTCGACACCGACGGGGACGGAAAGGTCACCGCCGCGGAGCACGCCGAGGGTCTTGAATCCATGAGGGACGCCAATTCGGGGCAGGCCGCCGGCGGGGGGCGCATGCCGCCTTCGGGCGGAGGGCAGGAGGTATTCGATGCCGCCGACACCAACGAGGACGGCGTGGTGGACGCGGCGGAGCTGGCTGCGGCCGTGGAGGAGCGCAACGCGGCTTCCGGGGCTGATGTCGATGCCGAAGAGGTCCTTTCGGCCCTTGACGCCGACGGTGACGGGGTGATTTCGGCCGCAGAGTTCGCCCAGAGCGGGGCGGCCGCGGACTCATCCGGTCCGGCCGGCGGGGCGCAGTCCGGGCTTGGACGGGCCCTGGCCGCATCCAGATACGAGATGTACAGGATGATGGGATTGGACGCCCAGGACTATCTCGCGGGGGACGGGCTCTCCGTCAGGGCGTAAGGGGGGATGGGCCGGCCGTCCGGCCCGTTCTCCAGTGAGCGGAACGACACCCCGCTTTCAGACCAGGGTCTCTGCGTCGTTCTGGAAATATCTCCAGGACATGTCGATGAGTTCGGCCTTGAGGTCGCTGCCGGTCCTGTGGGCGTAATGTTCGTGCAGGGATTTCGCCATGCCGGCAAAGAGGTCCACGACCTCGGGGTCGAAATGCGTCCCTCGCCCCTGTTCGAGGATGTCCAGCGCCTCCCGGCAGCTCAGGGGGGCCTTGTAGGGCCGGCGCGAGGTCAGGGCGTCGAAGACGTCGGCCACGGCGAAGATGCGTGCGGTCAGGGGGATCTCCTTTCCTTCCAGGCCGCCGGGGTAGCCTTCGCCGTCGAACTTTTCGTGATGCCCGCCGACCACGTCGCGCGCCTCGCGCAGCCAGGTCGAGCGTGCGATGACGTCCAGTCCGTGCCGGACATGGGTCTTCATGGTCTCGAATTCGTCCGGCGTGAGCCTGCCGGGCTTGAGCAGAATGTCGTCCCTGATGGCGATCTTGCCCACGTCGTGCAGAAAGGCGCCCATGGTCAGGGCGCGCATCTGGGGCGTGCGCAGGTTCAGGGCTTCACCCATGCGAAGGGCGTACATGGTCACCCTGTAATTGTGTTCGTCCGTGTCGCTGTCGCGCTTGGCGACGACGCATCCGAGCAGGGACAGGGTCTCGAAGTTGGCGGCCTGCATGTTGCGGGAGAAGGTCACCAGCCGGTTGGTGAGGCGCAGCACGACCGGGTAGAGGAGCCCCGTCGTGGCCAGGGTGATGAGCACCACGATGACGGCGGTAAAGACCGATTTTCTGTTCATGGACGCCAGCACGGCCGGGGCTGGGATGAAGACGATCTCGGCCGTTCCCGCCTCGTCCCGCGCGGGATCACCCAGGGGCAGCACGGCGTGGACCGCGAGAAGCTTCGCGATGCGCTTTGTTTCGACCCAGGGAAGTTCGGCGTAGGAGGCGGATGTCGCTTCCGCGTGGACATGTTCCCATACCGCCTGGTGCCGGGCGAAGGTCGTGTCCAGGTATTCCCGCACTTCCCCTTTGTCCCGGCCGCTGAACTTGGCGTAGACGATCTTGCCGCGCGTGTTGAGGCGCCTTGTGGCGCCGAATTCGCCCAGGGCCCGGTCAAAGGCCGCCGCCGGCTTGACGCTTGTCTGGGCCACGATCTCCCGGGTCCGATCGACCAGTTCCCCGATATCCGCCCGGGCCTCGGTCACGATTTCCTCCTGCAGCATGCGCTCTTCGGCCACGTAGGCGAAGACGGCCATGGCCACCGCGATGACCGCGGCCATGACGGCCAGCCTGGCGACCAGGGTGCGGCGCACGTAGGTGACGAGGGGGACGTTGCGCGAGGAAAACATGCCTTCCTCCAGAGGACGGTTCATGAAGGCGCGGGAGCCGCGACGATGCAAGGGGATGTATCCCCTCTCGCGGGCGATGTCATGCGCGGAGTTCGGGCGATGCGTCGGGAATGGCCCGCAGGCCGCTACTGAACGGCGTCTCCTGACGGCAGGCGTATCTCCACGCTCAACCCTCCGTCGGGCATGTTGCGGGCGATGATGGAGCCCCCGTGCAGTTCCGCCGCGCCACGCGCTATGGCCAGCCCCAGGCCGAAGCCCGAGGAGTCGCCGTTCACGCGGCCGCGGTGAAAGGGCTCGAACACGGCGGCGAGTTCGTCTTCAGGGATGCCCGGTCCGTGGTCGCGGATTCTGATGACCGCAAATCCTTCGCTGAAACCGACCTCCACATCCACGGCGCTGCCGGGTGGCGCGAACCTGAGGGCGTTGCGGATGACATTCTCCGCCGCCCGCGAAATCAGCCGCGGACGGCCTGTGACATGAACCCGGGCAAGTTCGGTCAGGCGCACTTCGCATCCTTTTTCGATGGCTTCGAAGCGGGCGTCGTGCACAATGGCCGCGACCATCTCCCCCACATCCGCCAATTCCAGCGGCTCGCCCTCCACGCCTGAATTGAGGCGCGAAAGGGTCAGGATTTCGCCGATGAGTCCGTCCAGCCGTTCCACTTCGCGCTCCATGCGCGCCAGGGCGCCGTCCAGCCTCGCGGGGTCCTGCCGGACGATGCCCAGGGCGACCTGCAGGCGTCCCAGAGGTGAGCGCAGTTCGTGGGACACATCGTGCAGCAGGCGACGCTGGGCCAGGATGAGTGTCTGCAGCTTTTCGGCCATGCGGTCGAAACTGTGCCCTAGTTCCGAGAATTCGTCGCCGCGGCGCATGAGTCCGCCGACACGGGTCTCCAGCCTTCCCTCGGCCATGGCCGCGAAGGCGTCGCGCAGCCCTTTGACGGGCCGCGCCAGATACCAGGCCAGCAGCGCGGAGAGGGTGACGCTGGCCAGCAGGGCGAAGGCCAGGGGCTCCCATGGCTCCGGGGGG
>CALMTS010000387.1 GCA_937872685.1 uncultured Desulfomicrobium sp. | reverse complement strand
GGGATGCCGACGCCGTCACCGCGCCAAGCCCCAGTTGCAAGGTAAAAAGCGCGATTGCGGTCAGAAAGTATATGAGTGTCGCTTTCTGGCTCGGAGTCGGCATCGGCTCCGGGAAATCGAGCCTCAGCTTATTCCCGTACTCGTCCTGACCGACATAGCGCTGATATACGAACAAGGCCCCCGCTATGCCGAAAATGAGCAGGATGACGCTGACGATGGACCAGATGAGAAAGTCCGGCAGGGGTTCGTTGCCGACCAGCGGGTCGTAGGGCCAGTTGGTCGTGTAGGTGTGCTCGGCGTCAAGGCGCTGCGTCCCGGCGGCCCAGGACAGCCAGGAGAAAAAGACCGTCACGAGGCGGCCCTCTTCGGCCGTCCTGACGATCCCCGGTTGCAGGCCCATGCGGTCGTTTCCGTTCTGAAAAAGCTCCGTATAATAGCCGGTCAAGGCCTTGAACGCTTCGGTCTGAAACTCCGTCAGGGTCAGCACCCCGGTTATAGGATCGTAGCGGTTCTTCTTTATTTCCTGCGTAACCAGGACCTGAAGCCGGGCCTGTTCGGCAGGGTCCAGGTTCTTGAAGTCGTCATGAGTGAACGTGCTGGCCTGGGCAGCGTCCAACCCATTGTGCCGAGCGGCAAGAAAAAGGCCCATGCGGTGCAGGAAGTCGGCCGACCAATCGGGCGCCAGATACGCACCGTGCCCCCAGATGGTTCCGATATGCTGCCCGCCCCTGCTGTAAAAATAATTCTGGCCGCCGATGACGTCCTCGCTTGTGAAGAGGACGCTGCCTGAATGATCCAGGACCTTGGCGGGAATAGGTGGCTTTTCCTTGTTGATGGCGTAACCGCCGAAAATCAGGATGCCGAATGTCAGCGCGAGACAAAAAAAGAAGACTGCCTTCACCTTTGGACTTATCATTTTCTGCCCTCCATTGAACCAAGACAACACTCAAATGGGTGGGAAGCTCAACAAGCCTGGAAGCAACTCTCTGCCGTTCAACGACAAAGGGGAGCCGAAGCTCCCCCTGTTCTCTACTTGCCGGCCATCATGGCCGCGATATCGTCTTGCACCGTGCCGATGGGCGTCAGGTCGAATTTTTCGATGACGACCTTGGCCACATTCGGGGACAGGAAGCCCGGCAGCGTGGGGCCGAGACGGATGCCCTTGACGCCCAAGAACAACAGCGCCAGGAGCACGGCCACGGCCTTCTGCTCGTACCAGGCGATGTCGTAGGACACGGGCAGTTTGTTGATGTCGTCGAGACCAAAGACCTCTTTGAGCTTCAGGGCGATGACGGCCAAGGAGTAGGAGTCATTACACTGGCCGGCGTCGAGCACGCGAGGGATGCCGCCGATGTCGCCCAAGTTCAACTTGTTGTAGCGGTACTTGGCGCACCCGGCAGTGAGGATGATGGTGTCCTTGGGCAGATTCTCGGCCACCTGGGTGTAGTACTCGCGGGACTTCTGGCGGCCATCGCAACCGGCCATGACCACGAAGCGCTTGACCGCTCCGGACTTGACGGCATCCACCACCTTGTCGGCCAGGGCCATGACCTGATGGTGGGCGAAGCCGCCGACGATGGTGCCCTTTTCCAGTTCCGTGGGCGGCGCACATTTCTTGGCCTGAGCGATCATGGCCGAGAAATCCTTGGCCCCGCCGGCCGGACGATCAGGAATATGCGTAGCGCCCTCGTAGCCGACCACGCCCGTTGTGTAGAGGCGGCCGAGGTACGTGTTTTCCTTCTTAAGCGGTACCAGACAGTTGGTGGTCAGCAGGATGGGGCCGTTAAAGGCCTCGAACTCGGGATTCTGGTGCCACCAGGAACCGCCGTAGTTCCCGATGAAGTGTTTGTACTTCTTGAAGGCCGGATAATAGTTGGCCGGGAGCATTTCGCCATGAGTGTAGACGTCCACGCCCGTGCCTTCAGTCTGCTTGAGGAGTTCTTCCATATCCTTCAGGTCATGGCCGCTGATGAGGATGCCTGGGTTCGTGCCCACACCAATGTTGACTTCGGTAATCTCAGGATGGCCGTAGGTCTTGGTGTTGGCCTCGTCCAGCAAGGCCATGGTCGTAACAGCCATTTCACCGGCCTTCATGACCAAACCGACCATCTCGTCCACGGACAGATTCTTGGTGGTCGAAGCCAAGGCTTCAAGCATGAAGTCGTCGATCTCGGGCTTGCGGAAGCCCAACACTGCGGCGTGTTCCGCATAAGCGGCGATGCCCTTCAAGCCGATGATGAGGAACTCGCGCAGGGAACGCACATCCTCGTTCTCAGTGGCCATGATGCCTACGGTCTTGGCCTTCTCGGCAAAAACCGACGCCGGTGCACTCCACGTGGCGACCTCGGGCAGAGATTCGCTGAATTCCTTGCCGTTCTTGGCCTTGTAGGCAGCCAAGAAAGAACTTTTGAGTTTATCGCGGCGGGCCAGTCCCTCCTGGATCATGGCAGTGAAGCGGGCGTCGTCCCAGTTGGCGTTGGTGATTGTAGCAAACAATCCCTGGAGTACGAAGTCGTCGTTGGAACGATCCGGCTGCCCTAACTCTTTCAAACGCTCACCATACACGGCGATGCCGCGCAGGACGAAAATCAGCAAATCCTGAAGGTTGGCCGTCTCCTCCGGTTTACCGCATACACCCTTGATGGTGCAGCCGGTGTTCTTGGCCGTTTCCTGACACTGAAAACAAAACATTGGAAACCTCCCTGTTACAGGTTGAAGATGTGATGATCAGTGGATTCGTAACGACTTCCGGCTAGTCCCGGAAGCCGCCTTCACGATGTTTCGTGGCAATGGCGTCCGCCAGCCTGTTAAGGGCTTCAAGGGTATCTTCTTTCGGCAGCCCTTTGCACAGCACCGGCTCCAGCACCTCGACCTTGAGGTTCGGGATCATGCCGGCCAATGTCTCGACGGTCTTGCCGCCCCAGCCATAGGAACCGATGACGGACAGGTACTGCGCCTTGGGCCGCAGGGCGTTGGCCAGGAAGGCTGCGTAGGCGGCCAAAGGATGCGGCCCGGCAAGCACCGTGGGAGTGCCGAGCACGATGGTGCCCGCATCGACCAGGGACATGGCCAGCTTGCCGATGTCGGTCACAGCCAGATTAAAGAGTTCCACTCGCACATCGCGCTCGGACAGGGCCGCCGTCAGATGGTCGACCATGAGTCGCGTGCTGCCGTGCATGGAGACAAAGGGAAAAGCCACCAGATTGTGCGCCGTTCCCGAAACCCAGTCCCTGTAGGAGTCAACGATCCAGCCTGGGCTATCGTAGATTTGGCCGTGGCTGGGGGCGATCATGCGGATGTCGTAGGGGCTGAGTTTTTCGAGGTTCTTGGCTATTATGGAACGAAACGGCATCATTATCTCGCCGAAATAGCGTTTTGCCGCTTCATGAACCCGCCCCTGGTCGCGCACGAAGAGATCGCTTGTGGCAATGTGCGAGCCGAAAAAGTCGCAGCTGAACAGGATCTTGTCTTCGGCCAGATAGGTGGACATGGTTTCCGGCCAGTGCACCCAAGGCGTGAGAATGAATGTGAGCG
>CALMTS010000386.1 GCA_937872685.1 uncultured Desulfomicrobium sp. | reverse complement strand
GACGCGACCTGGTACCGCACCTACTGGGGCGGCGGCGCCCTGGCCAGCTGGTACATGCACAAGTTCATCCCCGTGAAGGCCGACCCCCTCGGACCCGACAACGTCCTGGTCTTCGCGGCGTCCGTGCTGTGCGGATGCGGCATGGCCGGCTTCAACCGCTACACCGTGGCGGCCATGAATCCCCTGACGGGCGGCTTCGGGGAATCCGAGGCGGCCGGCTATTTCGGGCCCGAGATGAAGCTCGCCGGCTTCGACGCCGTGGTCTTCAAGGGGCGCTCGCCCAAGCCCGTGTACCTGTGGGTCAACAGGGGCCAGGTCGAACTGCGCGAGGCGGGAAATTTCTGGGGCATGGAAAACGCGCCCTTCCTCGACGCCATGCGCGCCGAACTGGACGACAAGAAGATCCGCATCGCGTCCATCGGCCCCGCCGGCGAGAAGATGAGCCGCCTGGCCTGCATCATCAACGAACTGGCCCACGCCAACGGCCGCAGCGGCATGGGCGCGGTCATGGGTTCCAAGAACCTGAAAGCCGTCGTCGTGCGCGGCGAGGAAGGCAGCCTGGAGCTGGCCAACCCCGAGGCTTTCAAGGAGCTGAACCTCTGGCACCGCAAGCGCCTGGGCGAGCACATGCCCAACGTCGGCATGCGCAAGTTCGGCACGGTCCAGCACATGATGGCCCAGCAGAACTCCGGCATCCTGCCCACCCGCAACTGGAAGGACTGCCAGTTCGAGGACGCTGCCAAACTGGGCTGGGAAGGCTACGAGAAGGTTTTTGACGGCAACCACACCTGTTACAAGTGCACCGTGGCCTGCAAGCGCAAGGTCAACAACATCGCCGAGAAGCGCTACGGCGGCCCCGAGTACGAAACCCTGGCCGCCCTGGGCTCCATGTGCGGCGTGGGAGACCTGGACGCCGTGTGCCGCGGCCACGAAATCTGCAACGCCGTGGGCCTGGACACCGTCGGCGCCGGCGCGGCCGTGGCCTTCGCCATGGAGCTGGCCGAAAAGGGCATCCTCAAGCCTGAGGACATGGGCGGCAAGGCCATCACCTTCGGCGACGGCGCGGGCATGCTCGAACTTCTTGAAAAGATATCCAAACGCGAAGGCATAGGCGACGTGCTGGCCGAAGGTGTGAAACGCGCCGCCGAGAAGATCGGCAAGGGCTCGGAAGAATACGCCTTCCACGTCAAGGGCCAGGAACCGGCCTTCCACGACCCGCGCGGCAAGACCGGCGTGGGCCTGGGGTTTGCCCTCTCCCCGACCGGCGCCGACCACATCGAAGCCCCGCACGAGGTGCCCTTCCAGGGCGAAGGCGTGAAACTCGTCAACCCGCTGGGCATCATCGTGGCCCCCAAGGCCCTGGACAACGGTCCGGACAAGGTGCGCTACTTCATCGCCGGCGAGAAGACCTGGGCCCTGAACAACACCATCGGCGTCTGCAACTTCGTGGTCGCGCCTCTCTTCGCCATGACCTACACCAAGCTGTGCGAAGTCATCGAGGCGGTGACGGGATGGTCCACGAGCCTGCACGAACTCATGATCGTGGCCGAGCGCTCCATGGTCCTGGCCCGCATGTTCAACGTGCGCGAGGGCATGGACAGCAAGGACGACAAGCTGTTCCGCCGCATGTTCGAGCCCCTGCCGGAAGGCCCCCTCAAGGGCACGACCATCGACCCCGAGGAATTCCAGGGCGCCATCGACATGTACTATGCCATGATGAACTGGAACGAGCGGGGCGTCCCGCGCCAGGGCGCGCTCCTGAGCCTGAGCCTGGACTGGCTGGCCTAGGGCCCGGACGGGATTCGCATGCGCATTCACCTCGTTCTCGAAGCCATTCTGGAGCGCTACGCTCCGGAGAACGCGGGCGCATGCGAAATCCCGGCCGAAATGACCGTCGGGGAGCTCATACGCCACCTGGGGATTCCGGAGGACCTGGTCATGTTCGCCATCGTCGACGGCCACATGGCGACCCGGGAAACCGTGGTGCGCGAAAACGCATCAGTGTCTCTTTGTCCTTATATCTGCGGGGGATGATTCCGTGAAAGTCACGCTCAAATACGGGTCCGGATACAGGACCTTGGAACTGCCCGACGGCGCCGACGTCACCGTCATGAAACCCAGGGAGCTGCCTGTGCTGACGGACCTCGGCCGGGCCCTGGAAGAAGCCCTCGACAATCCCATCGAAACTCCGACGCTGGAAGGCCGCCCAAAGCCTTCCAGCGTCGCCATTGCCGTGCCCGACGAAACCAGGCCCGCGCCCCTCAAAATTCTGCTGCCGGTGCTGCTGGACCGCCTGTTCCGCATCTGGCCCGATCTCGACCCGGCAAGCGTGCGCATCGTGGTCGGCGGAGGGCTGCATCCCGCGCCCGACGCGGCGCAGCTGGCGCGCATCCTTCCGGCTGACCTGCGCGGCTGCACCGTGGTGTCCCACGACGCCCTGGCTTCGCCCATGACCAGCTTCGGCGTGACCAGCCGCGGCACGCCCGTGGAGATCAACGCCGCCTACGGCGAAGCCGAGCTCAAACTCGTCATCGGCATGATCGACCCCCACCAGTTCCAGGGCATGACCGGCGGGGCCAAGGGCGTGGCCATCGGCTGCGCCTCCAAGGCGCTCATCCAGCACAACCACAGCCTCATGGCCAGCCCCGAGGCACGGGTGGGCAACATCCTCGACAACCCGACCCGCCTGGACATCAACGAGGCCGGCCGGATGATCGGCATCGACCTGGCCATCAACGTCAGCCTCAACCCGGCCAAGGAGGCCGTGGCCCTGCTGGCCGGGGAACCCGTGGCCGTGCTCACGGCCGGGGCGGCCTTTTCGGAGAAGGTGTACGGACTGCCCCTGGAGGAGCCTTTCGACATCGTCGTCGCGTCCTGCGGCGGCGACCCCAAGGACATCTGCCTCTACCAGGCCCAGAAAGGCCTGAACCTGGCCTCCCAGTGCGCGGCCGAAGGCGGCAGGATCCTGCTGCTGGCCGCCTGTTCCCAGGGCGTGGGCGACGACCATTACCAGAATTACGTGCGGCAGTTTCCGGGTCCCGTCGAGCAGATGCGCGAATTCGAGGAACTCGGCTTCCGCATGGGTGCGCACAAGGCTTTCCTCTTCAGCCGGACCCTGACCCGCTTCACCGTGGTCGTTGATTCGGACATGGACGCCGAGACCCTGGCCCAGTGCCATCTGCGCAAGGGCGACGCCCAGACGACCCTGGACCGGTGGCTCGCGGAAACGCCGGCCGGGAGGCCGCCGCGCATCGCCGTGGTGCCGAACGCCAACACCACCTATTTCTACAGGCCCGCGCGATGAACGCCGACCTCTCCCTGCTCCCGGACCAGGCGTATCTGGACAGGGCGGCCCTTTCCGGGCGGTCCGTCCAGGAGGAGGTCGCAGCGGGTATCGGCAATGGGGAAATGCCGGCCCGCTACCAGCGCAACGCCCGGACGCTCCGCCCCGCGGACCAGGCCCGGCTGGCCCGGGCCCGCGTGGCGCTGATCGGTTGCGGCGGGCTGGGCGGGCACGTGCTGGAATTTTTGGCGCGCAGCGGGGTAGGAACCATCCTGGCCTGCGACCCGGACGTGATCGAAATCCACAACGCCAACCGCCAGCTCCTGGCCACGCAGGGCACCCTCGGCCGCTTCAAGGTGCACGTGGCCTGCGAGCGCGCCGCGGAGGTCAACCCGCTGGTGCGGGTGGAGCCCATCACCATTTCCTTTCGGGACGTGATATTTCAGGGAGTCGACGTGATTGTCGACTGCCTCGGCGGTGCGACGCACCGCAAGGAACTGCAGGACAAGGCGACGGCGGCGAACGTGCCGCTGGTTTCGGCGGGTGTGTCGGGGTGGACGGCCCTGGTCAGCACGACCTGGCCGAATGAAACGGGACTGGCGGAATTCATGAACGGACGTGAAAACAGCAGCGAACTCGTGCAGGGCATCCCGAGCCCCACGGTGGGGTTCGCCGCATCCCTGCAGGCGGCCGAAGTCATCCGCATCCTGACCGGAGCGCCGTCAGCCCTGCGGGGCAATCTGCTGGTGGCCGATCTGGCGGAAATGCGTTTCTCCTCGGTGAGCCTGCAGACCGGCTCCCCCTACTCCATCTGACATTCCCACAGGCGCATTCCGCCGCGCGTGAAGCCGGCCGGCTATGCGCCCTCTTTCACGGCGGCGGCGTCGATCCCCAGCTTGGCCATGCGCCTCTGCAGCGTCGAACGGGACAACCCGAGCATCTTCGCCGCGCCCTTGGGCCCGGAAATGACCCCGCGGGCCCGTGCCAGGGCCTGGATGATGTGCTGCCGCTCCACTTCCTCCAGGCTGCAGGCCGGCACCCGGACCTCCTGCGGGGCCTTCGGCTGCGGCGCCGAGGGAAACGCCAGGGCGTCGGTCCGCATCGCCTCCTCGATATCTTCATCCCCCAGTTTCCCGGAAATGCTCTTGCGGATGAGCAGGGCGTTGATGACATTGCGCAGTTCCCGGACGTTGCCCGGCCAGTGGTGCTCGCTCAGACGGTGCAGGATGTCCTGGGACAGCTGGATCTGCGGGAGGGAATACTGTTTGGAGAGCTGCGTGACGAAAAAGCTCGAAAGGGCCGGGAGGTCATCGAGCCGCTCCCGCAGCGGCGGAATTTCAAGGGTGCAGGACGAAAGCCGGTAATAGAAATCGCTGCGTACCTTCCCCTCGCTCATGGCCGCCTGCATCTTCACGTTTGTCGCCGCGATGAGCCTGGTATCGACGGAGAGGGACACGCTCTCGCCGACGCGCTCGAAGCAGCTGTCGTCCAGCACGTGCAGGAGCTTGCTCTGCATCTCCTGGTTGAGTTCGGCGATTTCATCCAGAAACAGGGTGCCCTGATGGGCCAGTTCGAACCGGCCGACGCGTTTGGTCGCGGCGCCGGTGAACGCCCCCTTGGCATGGCCGAAGAGTTCGCTCTCGAAGAGCGTCGAGGCCATGGCCGGGCAGTTGACCTTCACGAACTGCATCTTCCGGCGCTGGCTGTGGCAATGGATGTAATGGGCCAGGCGGGATTTTCCGGTCCCCGTCTCGCCGAGGATGAGCACGGGAATGTCCAGTTTGGCCACGGCGTGCACCCTGGCCATGAAGCGGCGCATCCGCTGGCTCTCGAAAAAGAACGTCTCGCACTCCCCTGCGTCCCCCGTGAGCGGCACCTCCGTCAGCCCGCCGCCCTGTTCGAGATGCTCCATGCCCAGCAGCGCCCCGAGGCCCACGGCCACGTACGGCGAGAGCTCCAGCAGAAACTCCATGATTTCATAGAGGTTGGCCGGCTTCTGCCGGAACGAGCAGTGTAGCGTGCCGATGATCTTGTCGTTGAGAATGAGCGGGAAGGCCATGGTGGTCGTCAGGCCCGCCTCGGCCATGGGGTGCAGCATGGACTCCGCGAAGTGCTGCGAGATGTCGGTGATGACCACCGGCTTGCGCGAGGCGATGACGTGCCCGGCCACGGTGGTCTTCTCCGCCTTCCGGATGGGCGAAAGGGAATTGACTACCGCCCCTTCGGCCGCGGTGAAATAACTCAGCAGCTCGCTGTTGGGGTCGTAGAGGTTGATGCAGAGGCGGTCGTAGCTGAACTGCTGGCGGAAGAGGCGCGAAAGGGTCTGCAGGAAAAGGTTGCGCGTCGCCACCCTGCCGAGGGAAGCGACCAGATCCCTACTCAGGGATTGGGCGTTGAGCAGGCGGGAATTCTGGGCTCTGAGATTTTTTGCGGAATCCATGCGTGTGTCCTTGATGCCGGGTCATGTTCAAAGTGCCCGCTATTTGCCCGAATTCGGGCACCATGTCTAGTTATGCGCACAACTGGAATGCCCCACGTCTCACGAGCTCAAAAAATTCTTTTGAAATCAGCGCATTAATATTTTTTTCAAAGAATGATTTTTTGGAATACTCCTTGCTTATGTCTCAAAAGAAAGCGTCAAGGCGCATACAACCCTGACGCATAGCTCTGGATTTATTTTCATTCGATTCAGTATTTGCACATTCAAGACTTTTTCCCTTCTTGAACAGCAATTTTATCAGACAATAAAATTACTCCTCAAGATTGGAAAAAAAATACTGAAAACAAATTGAGGCAGATCGAGGCCGATAATTCGGCACTAATGCAGTCTTATTTTTACTGCACAACTCGATTCTACATTTTAACCGCTTTAGGAGGCATACATGGCTATCGATTTTCTGGTTCACGAAGCCGCGGATGGCGTTGGCGTAGTGGTCGTTGAAGGCTTGAAAGCCGGTCAGGAGATCACCGGTTGGGTCATGAAGGAAGACAAGACCGTCACGATCAAAATCCTCAATGACATTCCGATCGGACATAAGGTTGCCCTGCAGGATTTCGCCACTGGCGACACCGTTATCAAATACAGCACCGACATCGGCAAGGTCGTGGCCCCCATCAAGAAAGGCGAACACTTGCACGTCCACAACGTCAAAACCAAGAGGTGGTAATCCATGCAGACCAAATTTTTCGGATATCGTCGTGAAAATGGCCGTGTCGGCATTCGCAACCATGTCGTCATTCTCCCCCTGGACGACCTCTCCAACGCGGCCTGCGAAGCCGTCGCCAACAACATCAAGGGCGTGCTGGCCCTCCCCCACGCCTACGGCCGCCTGCAGTTCGGCAAAGACCTCGACCTGCACTTCCGCACCCTGATCGGCGCGGGCTGCAACCCCAACGTTGCCGCCGTCGTGGTCATCGGCATCGAACCCCAGTGGACCAACAAGATCGTCGAGGGCATCGCTACCACCGGCAAGCCCGTTTTCGGTTTCTCCATCGAACAGAACGGCGACCTCAACACCATCGCCGCCGCGTCCCGCAAGGCCAAGGAACTTCTGCAGTGGGCCACCGAACTGCAGCGTACCGAGTGCGACGTGAAGGAACTGGTAGTCTCCACCAAGTGCGGCGAATCCGACACCACCTCCGGCATCGCCACCAACCCCACCGTCGGCAACGCCTACGACAAGCTGTACGATCAGGGTTCCACGCTGATTTTCGGCGAGACCACCGAACTGACCGGCGGCGAGCACCTCGTGCTCGAGCGCTGCATCAACGACGAAGTCCGCGCCGATTTCCAGAAATACTTCGACCGTTACGCCAAGGTCATCGACGACCACAAGACCAGCGACCTGTCGGATTCCCAGCCCACCAAGGGCAACATCGAAGGCGGCCTGACCACCATCGAGGAAAAGGCTCTGGGCAACATCCAGAAGATCGGCCGCAAGGCCCCCGTCGTCGGCTGTCTGGACCTGGCCGAGGCCCCGACCGGTCCCGGCCTGTGGTTCATGGACTCCTCCTCCGCCGCCGCCGAAATGGTCACCCTGTGCGCCGCTGCCGGTGCAGTGGTCCACCTCTTCCCCACCGGCCAGGGCAACATCATCGGCAACCCGATCCTGCCGGTCATCAAGCTCTGCTCCAACCCCCGCACCCTGCGGACCATGGAAGAGCACTTCGACGTCAACGTCTCCGGCCTGGTGCGCCGCGAGATCAACATGGACCAGGCCGGCGACATGCTCCTGGAGATGATGATCCGCACCTGCAACGGCCGCCTGACCGCCGCCGAGGCCCTGGGTCACCGCGAATTCATCATGACCCGTCTGTACGAAAGCGCATAACCTCCTGAGTGCCCCTCCCCCGGATCTTCTCCCGGGGGAGGGGCATAATACTGCCCGCTCCGCAGACCGGGAAGCATACCATGGATTCTGCAACCAACGCATGAACAAACATTTCAAAACCAATCGGAACGAAACGGGTCCGCCGCACAAATTTTTTTGCCGAGCCATGTGAAAAACGGCTCATGAACCGGGCGTTCGGCAAGACCTTTTTTGCGCCCCCATTTCGTATCGATATGACAGACAGTTAGCCTTTGAGTGACCGGCCCACTTTCGGAAACACAAACTGACCATGGAGATCGTATGAAACTGCGCAAAATCACGTGCCTTTTTCTGATGGTTCTCGCCTTTGGACTTCTCGCCTCCGGTAACGTCTTCGCCAAGTATCCCGAAAAGCCCCTGAACATGATCATCGCCTTCACCGCCGGCGGTTCCAGCGACGTGCAGGCCAGGATCATGCAGAAGTACTGGAACAAGTACTCCGACCAGGAATGGGTCTTCGTGTACAAACCCGGCGCCGGCGGAGCCATCGGCTTCGGCGAGATCGCCATGTCCAAGCCCGACGGGTACACCATCGGCGGCGTCAACGTCCCCCACATCGTTCTGCAGCCCCTGGTCCAGAAAGCCCAGTTCAGCATCGACGACTTCGCCTACATCTGCCAGGTGGTGAACGACCCCCAGGCCATCGCCGTCCGCAAGGACAGCCCCCTCAAGACCGTCAAGGACGTCTTCGAGTTCGCCAAGGCCAACCCCAGCAAGCTCAAGGTCGGCCTGGTCGGCCCCAACAGCGGCCATCATCTGATGTTCCTCGACGTGAAGGGCAAGTACGACTTCCCGGTCACGGAAATCTTCTACAAGGGCGCCGCCGACCAGAACGCGGCCCTGCTCGGCGGCGAGATCGACGTCATGTTCGGCAACCTGAACGACGTCATGCGCAGCCTGGAAGAGATGAACGTGCTCGGCCTTGCCGCTGAAAAGCGCAACGCCTTCCTGCCTGAAGTGGCGACCCTGCGCGAACAGGGCTACGATGTGGTCTCCGACATCCGCCGCGCCTTTGTCGCCCCCAAGGGCATCGACCAGGCCCAGCTCGACTACCTGCGTGCGACCTTCAAGAAGATCAGTGACGACCCCGAGTACCAGGCCGACATGAAGACCGCCGGCCAGCCCATGGAGTACATGGACGGCGACGCCTTCTACGCCCACGTCAAAGAACAGCGCGAACTCGCCAAGGCTGCCCTCGAAAAGGCCGGCCTCCTGAAATAGCTTGTCGTTCCGTGCGGGGGGCCCGTCCCCCCGCACGCCCCAGAAGCATTCAAGGAGCATCTGATGACTGAATTCATTCTGCCGGCCATTGGACACCTGTTCGAACCGCTGAACATCTTTCTCATGATCGTGGGGCTGACAGGCGGCATCATCGTCGGCGCCATGCCCGGCCTGACGGCCACCATGGGCGTGGCCCTCATGGTCCCGGCGACCTTCGCCATGGACGCCACCAGCGGCCTCATCATGCTGGGCGCCATCTACGTCGGAGCCATCTACGGCGGCTCCAACTC
>CALMTS010000385.1 GCA_937872685.1 uncultured Desulfomicrobium sp. | reverse complement strand
TTTTTATCTCATCGCGCACCACGACTGAAGGCCGATTCTCTCTTAGGAAGACAATCGCATCCGATGCATTCTTGCAAAAACTTTTTGCTATAAGATATCCTCCAACGATCGCTGAACTTCGAGAATACCCACTCTTGCAGTGTACATAAACAATCCCGTGTTCAATTTCGCTGTCGATAAAGGAAGTCGCTTCAGCGAACTGGGCATCGGTCGGAGCTGTCAAATCAAGTACTGGTAAATTTAAATAACGTTTCGAGAGAAAAGAGGGACTTTCGGAAAATTCTGACGTCAGATCCAGGATGGCAGTAACCCCTTTTTGGATTGCACGGCGGGCCTCCCTGTCTGTCAGTTTGCGTCCCATCCAGAGACCGGGGAGTATTTCACTCCACGGGTCGGTTTGTCTGGCGTAAAAAATCCACGACACGGCGTGCCCGCAGATTACGGGCGCCATCAGCATACGCGAACTTAAAGGCAACCGTCCGTTATGCTTGCGAAACACGTTGGAAAACAACCCGAAATACGCGCTGCAGACGAGAAGCATGGCCGCGGTCGGCCAGGCCAAGAGCAGTTGACCCGTCGCCGACGCCGTCAATCCAAGAACGGTCGCACCAAGAAAGTAAAGACAGCCCACACGACAATTTGTTGATCCCAGCCCGCACGATCCGCGCGAGTACATGTGGCAACAAATAACGGCCAAAACGAAGCCTCCTATAACATCGACAACATGATGCTGCCATGTAAAAACTGTTGAAAGACAGATCAAGACAAACCATACATGCATTATCAAACGCAAGAACCCGAACGAAACAGACAAGTATGCGCTTGAAATAATACATATCAATGCAATATGTAACGAAGGAAACATGTTGAATGGACGATCGAATGTGTGCAAAAATCTGAAAATCGCCCCGAGCCAACCATCCGGCACCGGCCGTTCAAATGCGAATTCTAGCGGCATGAAAAGGAAAAACAGCCCTGCTATGGCGATGGCGAAGGAAACGCGCATGAAGAACAATCGGCGTTCCAACGGATCCGCGCAGACAAACGGCGCCAGAACGAAGAACAGGTCTATAGACATGTAGGGGATGATCATAATCGGCAGAAAAGGAATCATCCGCTCCCACTCGAAAACAATGGAACCGACATGATCTCTGAGCGACGTCAGCCAGGAACACCCCCCGTACACCGCGGCAAACAGAACGGAGGAAAATGTGGCGACACGGACGGCCGAAATCAATTCTCGACGCGACGTGCCGTCGAAACGGTAAAGATTCCCCACGGATCAATCTCCATGCTGGTTTTTTCGAATCCGACCGCCCTCACCAATTCATCCAGTTCCGCCTGGGAACGACGGCGCATGACCCATGGCGCACCGTCGCGATTGGACAGAACTCTGGCGATGGTTTCGAGCTGAGGGTGCCAGGGCTGACCCGTATAAATGAGAAAACCACCCGGCTCCAGCACATCACTGATGGCCTCCAAAGAAACGCGAACCCGGTCGTTGTCGGAAAACAACTCGTACAAGCCTGACACGACGACCACATTGGGACGCGGAACAACAGACCTGATGGAGTCCGCGTCAAACGCATCGGCCTGCTCGAAGCGTACGTGCTCTAAACCGAGCCTGACAGCCATTTCCCGTCCGTGGATCAGATTGCGGGCGTCCCAATCACGAAGCGTAGCGTGAACCTTGCCTGCGCCACGCGCCTTGATGACGCTCAAGATGTAACGACCGCAGCCAGTGGCGACATCCAGAACTCTCACCGGGGACGATATGGCTCCCGCCGCGTCAATCGCTCTGCTCAACTGCGTTTCGAGATGGCTACGGCGCAAGCGGATGCCTTTCCAGCCGATGGCATCGAGATACACCCGGTCGATGGCCCGACCTATGGCCAAGCGGCCGCGGGGACTGTTTTCGTACACGTAATCGAGGCTTCTACCCGAATCGAAGCCTGATTCCAGGCCGATCCCAAGCCCGTCGCTCAACCCGCCAAGTATGCGCACCATGTATTTCTGCAGGCGAAAGTATGCCGTCTTTGCGAGCGACGTGGACTGGCGGAGCAGATCATACTCCACACGCATTGCCCCGCCTCTGTCGGCAGACAGAAGGTAGGAGCGGTCCACATCCTCCTGAAAGGAACGGACGACGAATTCCCGGACGTCTTCCATGGCTTTTTCCCGGTGCAACTCATGCAGCAACGCGTGAAAAAATCCGGGATATTCCCGCATCTCCTTCCGCATCGAACCGAGATTCCGGTAAAATTCCTTCTGCACCTCATTGCTGACCACCCAGTCCGAGCCGGCCGAGAGGATCAACGTCGGCATTGCAATGGCGGCCGCGTCATCTACGACCCGGCTGGCCGTGTCGTGCATCCCCAGCAACACTTTGACAGATATCCGGGGAGTAATCAGCTCGTCGTCCCGGTAGAGCCGCCTCTGCTCCTCGTCGTGCGTGAGCATGGATGCCTTCACATAGCTCCTGACGAAAGCCTTGTCCTTGAGTTTATGGAACATGCGCAGCAACGGAATGGCCCACGGGATATACAGCTTGATTCGAAAAGCTGGAGCGACGAGGATCATGGCCCGGATTCTCGGGGCGAAATCGTGCGCCCATGAACTGGCTGTAACGGCGCCAACACTGTTGCCCACAATGACGATATTTTCGACAGGGATGACATGTTTGGTGGAAACGAAACGGACAAATGCCTCGAGATCCCGAACCAGATCGTAATAATTTTCCGCATGACCTCGCTCACCCGGTGAGTAGCCATGCCCCCTGACGTCCCAGGAAAAGGCCCAGAAATCGTTCAGACCAAGTTCTCGCACCTGGCTGGCCACGCGCCCGGAATGCTCATGGCCCCGATGAATGACGATCAAAGCCCTGTCCTTTGCTTGCGGTGGCCGCCAGCTGCGATAGAAGAGTTCAGTCCCGTCCCAGCTTGTGAAAGCGCCCGTTGATGATACCCAGTCCATATTCTCCGACCTCATGGTTTGCGTCCGTCCCGTCGGACAGGAATCATTTCTTGATATTGGGACACACCAGCGCCGCCATTTCCGAGAAGCTTTCCTTGAGATGATGCATGAAACTTTTGCGGCATCCATCCCAGCGCAACGCGGGCCCGACAACGACATCACATATTACCGGAACCAGAACCCATTCACCTTTGGGCAGAGCCTTGCCTGCCCCGTGCATGAATACCGGGATGACCGGCACATCCGGATGCCGTCCGGCCAGGTGTGCGATACCTGTCCGGAATTCCGTCATACGCTCCGGTTCCCCCCGGGTTCCTTCGGGAAAAAAGATCAGGGCATCCCCGTGTTCCAAGGCCGCCGAACATGCGGCAAACGGATCCTCCCTGTGCATCGGCGCCAGACGCGTGAACGGGATGATGCCGATTACGTTCAAGGCAAACCAGGCCAACCACCTGTTTTTCAGAAAATAATCCTGCGCGGCCACCGGGCGCACCTTCCCGAGCTTGGACAGTGGAAAGATCGACATGAGGACCATTGCATCCAAGTGGCTGTTGTGATTGGCTACCAGGATGGCCGGAAATGCTTCGCGCAGGCCGGCCCGGTTCCTGATATTCACCCCCATGATGCAAAGGACCAGCGGCCTGACGATCAGGGCGAACCAAAGAATCCGAAGAATGCCGTTCATATCTTAATGGTAGTTGTAGTAGATGAAGTGAAAGAAGATCGGGGCAGTAAAAGTCAGGCTGTCGACCCTGTCCAGAATGCCGCCATGTCCGGGCAGCATCGTCCCAGAATCCTTGATGCCGATGTCACGCTTGATTGCCGAAACGCAGATATCCCCGAAAAAACCGATGATTCCCGTCATCAACCCTACGACCAGTGCCCGTGGAAGCGACAACGGAGAGAGGAAGGGCCCTGCCAGACCTGCCAGAATCGTCGTGGTGGTTACTCCTCCCACCAGCCCTGCCCAGGTTTTGTTGGGGCTGACGGAAGGAACGACCTTGGCGCGACCAAACGCTTTTCCCCAGCAATACTGGGCGATATCGTTTGCCTCAGTCAAAAAAACGAGAAGCAGGACGAGGCCGACGCCATACGCCTCGCCGCTTCCCTCGCGTCGGAGAGTCAACAGAAAAGCGGCGTGACTCAAGCCGAAAACCGTAGACATGAGTCCCCAATGAAGGGTTCCGACGGCTCTGAGAAAGTCTTGAGTATCGCCACGCAGCAACATTCTGACTGGAAGCAACAAAAAAATGTATACAGGTATAAATACAATAAACATCCCGTACCAATAAATATGAATGAAATAATATTGAACTGGAATAGAACAATAAGCCCAAAAAATTACTCTGTGATCAGAACTTCTTTTCGGAATAAATGTAATGAATTCTTTGAATGACAGATATGAAATGAAACAGAAAAACCATACAGAAATAACATTAGAGACACAGAGGACGACAAAAAGTGAAAATACGATAGCCCACCACGTTTTCACACGAAGCCACACCTCTCTGTCGCCAGAGACCCTTCCGCAAAGAAATTGTTGTCGAAGAAAGAGCGCCAGCGATAATGCGGCCATAATCGAAATGATGAGGATCATGAAAAACCGGATGTGAGAAAAATCGGATGAAAACATC
>CALMTS010000384.1 GCA_937872685.1 uncultured Desulfomicrobium sp. | reverse complement strand
GCGTGGGTGATCTTGGCCAGGATGGGCTCGCCGGCCAGCTCGGCCGAGGTGACCTGCTCCGCCGAGAGCGACGACAGCAGCTTCTTCTGGGCCATGCCCGCCGGGGCCTGCAGGCGCTCGTAGATGGGGCTGCCGTGACGGGCCTCCAGGCCGGCGTAGATGTCGCCCGGGTCTTTGCCCGTCACGGCCGTGATCTCGGCCGCGAGCAGATTCAGCAGCAGCCCGTCCTTGTCCGTGGTCCACACCCCGCCGTCCTTGCGCAGGAAGGACGCGCCGGCGCTCTCCTCGCCGCCGAAGCAGCAGGTTCCGGCCAGGAGGTCGTCCACGAACCACTTGAAGCCCACGGGCACCTCCTTGACCTTGCGGCCGTGGGAGGCGGCCACGCGGTCCACCATGGAACTGGTGACCAGGGTCTTGCCCACCTGCGCCGCGCCGGACCAGCCCGGACGGTGCTGCAGCAGGTAGTCGATGGCCACGGACAGGTAGTGGTTGGGATTCAAAAGCCCGTGCCCGGCCGTGACGATGCCGTGGCGGTCGGCGTCGGGGTCGTTGGCGAAGGCCACGGAGAAGGAGTCCTTCAGGGCGATGAGCTTGGCCATGGCCGAGGCCGACGAGCAGTCCATGCGGATCTTGCCGTCCTTGTCCAGGCTCATGAACATGAAGGTCGGATCGATGACCGTGCTGACCACGCGGATGTTTAGCCCGTACTGTTCGGCGATGGGCTCCCAGTACGCCTGCCCCGCCCCGCCCAGGGGATCGACGCCGATGCTGATGCCCGAGTTGCGGATGGCCTCCATGTCGATGGCGTTGGCCAGGTCGAGCACGTAGGGGCGGACAAAATCGTATTCCGTGCACAGCCCCTGGCCCAGGGCCCTCTTCAGCGGGATGCGGCGGACGGAGCGGGTGTCGGCCAGGAGCGCGTTGGCGCGCTTCTCGATCCAGCCCGTGACGTCGGTCCCGGCCGGGCCGCCGTGGGGCGGGTTGTACTTGATGCCGCCATCCTCGGGCGGGTTGTGGGACGGCGTGATGACCAGGCCGTCGGCCAGGCCTGAGGTCCGGCCCCGGTTCCAGGTCAGGATGGCGTGGGAGATGACGGGCGTGGGCGTGTAGCCGAAGCCCTGCTGAAAGCGGCAGTCCACCCCGGCCGCGGCCAGCACCTCGAGGACCGTGCGCTGGGCCGGTTCGGACAGGGCGTGGGAGTCCATGCCCACGAACAGCGGCCCGTCGATGCCGCGGGACGCGCGGTATTCGCACACGGCCTGAGTCACGGCCAGGATGTGGGCCTCGTTGAAGGAGGCTTTGAACGCGCACCCGCGGTGCCCGGAGGTGCCAAAGGCGACGGCCTGGTCGGGGACGGACGGGTCGGGTTCAAGGGTATAGTAATCGGATACCAGCCTGGGCACGTTGATGCGCAGGCTCTCCGGCACGGGTGCGCCGGCAAGGGGATGTGCGGCCATGGATGCTCCTTGTGGGTGATTCGGGATGCGCGTGCGGCACGACCCGCCCGGGCCTTTTGGCCCTGCCGGCAGGCTGCCGCGCCCGCTCGCTCCCTATGAAATTTGTGTCGTCAGGCCAAGGCCTGGGAGCGCTTGTAGGCCTCCCACATCTGCCTGTCGTTGGGGTCCTGCTCGTAGGCCTTCTTGAAGTACTGCTCGCCGCTGAGCCCGGCCTTCTCGAAGATGGCGCCCACGTTGTAGGCCACGTTCTTGCCCGTGTCCGGCAGGCCGGGGTCGATCTCCAGCGCCTTGCGGACCATGGCCAGGGCTTTGGGTATGTCCTTGCCCTCGTTGTAGGCCAGGGCCATGTTGTACATCAGGCCCGGGTTGTCGGGGATGACGGCCAGCACGCGCCGGTATTCGGCGATGGCCTCGCGCCACTTGCCCTGCTTGCGCAGGGAGATGCCCAGGATGTTGACCGTGGCGATGTCCGAGACCGTCAGTTCGCCGCCGCGCAGGTCCAGGGCGCGCTTGGAGTAGCGGATGGCCATCTCGGGGTCGCGGGCGGCGCAGATGGTGGCGATGCGGCTGGAGAGGTTGGAGAGCATGTCCGCGGCCTCTTTCTTGGCGATCTTCATGACCTGCTCGAACATCTCCTCGGCCTTGGTCGTGTTGCCGCGGGTGATCTCGAGCTCGCCGATGTTCAGGATGCGCTGCGTGTCCAGGGGGCTGATCTCGTTCAGCCGGCGCAGGTACTGCAACTGCTTCTCCGGGTCGCCGGAATGCGCATACAGCTCCGCCAGGCGCTTCAGGGGCGCCAGATACAGCTCGGAACTCCTGGCCGCGTGCTGATACATGTCCTCGGCCCTGTCCAGCATGTCCATGCCACGATAGGCGTCGCCCTTGATCATGTACCCGGCGGCGCTGTCGGACTTCTGCTTGAGGATCTCTTCGGCCACGATCATGGCCTCGCCCCAGTTCCCCCCGTCCAGAAGGCGCTTGCCCTTGTCGATGAGCTTGCTGAGCCGGCCCTGGGGCGCGATGGTGAAGGCCAGCTTCTCGGCGAAGGTGGCCACGGATATGGGCTTGGTGATGAGGTTGTGGGCGCCCTGTTCGATGAGCAGGGCCGTGGTGTACTGGTCCACTTCCTTGGTCAGGACGATGATGCGCACGGCCGGGCACAGGCGCATGATGGTCTCCATGACCTGGGCCAAATTGGCCTCGGCCGCGGAACGGTCCAGGCAGATGACGTACCGGGCCTGGACGTCGTGGTGCAGGAGGGCGAAGAGGTCGTCGAGGCGCGTGTACTGGATGAAGCACGTCCTAGGCAGGCCGAGGCTGCGGTAGAGCACGTTCTTGATGAGCTCGACAAAGCCGGCGTCCTCTGTCAGCGAAACGAATTTGCCGCCAGCCATGGCATAGTCGAAGATCGCGTTCCCTATTGCATCCCTTGTTTCCTTTTCCATCCCCCACCGCCCCGTGTTTGACCGCATTTCCGAACAGAGAACCCAGGCAACCGCAGGAAAAATACACCATCGCGCACTGATGTTCAACGCGTTCCTGCCCACACCGTCAAAACCGCACCCCGCCACAGCCCCCAATCCCGCCGCCCTACTTTCCGCTTGATTTTGCCCCCCGCCTCGCCTAAGAAATTTCCTCCACAACGTGCCCCCATAGCTCAGGTGGATAGAGCACAGGATTCCTAATCCTGGTTTGCCCATGTTCGAGTCATGGTGGGGGCACCAGACCATCTAAAGATCCGGATAGTTACAATCTATTCGGATCTTTTTTTTACTCCTCGCTCACTAACATTTCAGCATATATTTCTGACATTTCGGATAGTTAAAAAAGGGTGACACTGGCCCGTGACCAAGTGGAAAATTACAGAATCGAAGCGACATGAGATACACACCGAATTCTTGACATTTTTTAACATACTCGCATATTTAAAAAAATACCAATTTACAGACCAGCATTCGCAACAAGTGTGGGTAAAAATCTGGCATCGGACACAAAGTGTAGAAGAGGTGTGTGATGAAAACTCTTAATGTGTTTTTTTGTGCATCACTTTTTTTCATAGCAGGATGTGCTAATAGACCAGAATCGATTCATGCATCATTTGTGTCATATGAAAAATTCAGCCATCTAGATTGCGCAAGTTTATCGTTAGAGATGAATAACACAAAATCAGAACTGGATAAGTATTGCAAGTTGCAGAATTCTAAGGCGAATGGAGACGCTGTAGGGGTATTTCTACTGGGTATTCCATTTAGCAAATTGTCCGGCGACTACGAAGGAGAAATTGCGCGTCTTAAGGGGCAAGTCGAAGCTATCGAAACTGCTCAGATCAAAAATGAATGCAACAAGACTGCTGACAATTCGACAGCT
>CALMTS010000383.1 GCA_937872685.1 uncultured Desulfomicrobium sp. | reverse complement strand
CCTTGGCGACGATGGTCCCGGGGGTCATGAGGTCCCCCTGGCAGCGCATGTCGGCAGCCAGCGCCGTGGTGCTCAGGGGCAGGAGAAGAAGGACGCACAGGAGGAATTTTTTCATGGCGAATTCCTTTTCGGTGTGGACATGGCATGGGGTTCGGGCCGTCCGGTTTGAGGGGTCAGCCCTTTCTATGTCCGTTCGACAATGCCTTGAAGCCCGACACGACGTCAAAGAGTTCTTCATCGATGCCGCTTTGGCGCACCTGATGAAATTGTCCGTTCAGGCCGGACAGCAGATCGTCGATGTTCCTTTCGGCCCGTTGCATGGCTTCCAGCCGACTGGCGTTTTCGCTGGCCAGGGATTCGGCGCAGGCACGAAAAAGTGAGACGAAGAGGTATTCGCGGACGAGGGCCCTGAAGGCAGTGTCCCGTTCTCCCAGGATTTCGGGCAAGGTGCGTGTGGGCCAGGGCCGGCCGGCGAGTTCGTGCAGCCAGAGCCGTCCTGCCGGGAGGAGCCGCGTGTGGACCGGCGCCGGTCGGGCGTCCGTGTCGCGGCGGCAATAGAAGAGGTGGAGTCGTACGGTCTGGCCCGGTCCGAGGCGGTTTTCTCCGCGCATCAGAACTTGCCCCACCAGTGGTGAGATGGCCGCGACGTTTCCCGGAACAGCGAAAAAGCCTTCGAGTGGCAATCCCGCATTGCGCAGGTGCTCGAACATGCGCTCTCCCACAGCCCAGACGGGGGGAGTGTTTTCGGTTTTGCCGAGAGTGGTTATGGCGACCTCTGCCACGACTTCATTGAACCGGCCTACGAGGCCCTGGTCCGACCCGAAGACCACTGCTCCGGCAACGGTATCCTCCTCCGGCGTTGCCGGGTCCTTCTCTGCGGGAAGCCAGTCTTCGCCGCATCCTTCGCGCAGGCAGATGCCAAGCCCCTGCTTCACGGTGCGGGAGTATTCATCCAGGGCCTGCGCCGCCTGTTCGAAACGGCCCACATTCGAGGCGGCCATGGCTTTCATGGTTCTGACTACGGATTGCAGGTCCTTGGCGCTCGTTATCTTTCTGCGCAGGAGTTCCATTGTTGCGGTCATGATCTGCTCCCGCCTGCCCCCGTCTCCGAGTGCACGCGGCTTTCGGATGGCGAGCGGAAGTCTTCCAGGGCCTTTTCGGCAAATTCGAGAATTTTCGAACGGTCCATGCCCCGGAGGCTCTCGGCGCTCGTGATTCTCTCCCTGACGGCCTGCGGAAGCTTGTGCGCCGCATCGCGAACAGCCTGTTCCGCCCGGGGCATCAACTCCAGCGGCACTTCGAGGAAATATCCGGCGGTCAGCGCCAGGAATACGGCGAGCTGTTCAAGCAGAGGGACGGGGGCAAATTCCGGCTGTTTGAGACAGGCGCGGATGCGCTGTCCGTGTGTGATGACCCCTCGACTCGCATCGTCCAGCCGAGCCCCGAAGCGTGCGAAGGCCTCCAGTTCCTCGAACTGGGCGTAGGCCAGCTTGAGGTCCCCGGCCGCCTGCCGATAGGCTTTATGCTGCGCCTTGCCCCCTACCCGGGAGACGGACATGCTCACGTCCACCGCGGGCAGCACGCCAAGTTGAAAGAGCGACGGCGAGAGGTAGATCTGGCCGTCCGTGATGGAGATCAGGTTGGTGGGGATGTAGGCCGCGATGTTTTGGGCCTCGGTTTCGATGATGGGCAAGGCCGTGAGGGAGCCGCCACCTAGCTCCGGCCGCAGGCGTGTGGAACGTTCCAGCAGCCGCGAGTGGATATAAAAGATGTCGCCGGGGAAAGCTTCCCGGCCGGGCGGGCGCTGCAGGAGCAGGGAAAGTTCACGGTAGGCTCGGGCGTGGTGGGTCAGGTCGTCGTAGACGATGAGCACGTCACGTCCCTGTTGCATGAAGTGCTCTGCGATGCTGGTCGCGGCGTAAGGGGAGATGTAGGCCAGGCCGGGCGGGGCGCTGCCCTCGGCCACGACGACCACGGTGTTCGCCAGGGCTTCTTTCGCCCGCAGGGTTCCCACGATTTTGGCCGTGGCGGCCGTGCGCTGGCCGATGGCGCAGTAGACGCACGTCATGCCCTGACCATGCTGGTTGAGGATGGTGTCGATGGCGATGGTGCTCTTGCCCGTCTGGCGATCGCCGAGGATGAGCTCCCGCTGGCCGCGGCCGATGGGGATGAGGGCGTCGATGACCTTGATGCCGGTCTGCAGCGGGGCGGTCACGGGAGCCCTGTCCATGATCGGCGCGGCCGGGCGTTCGATGGGCAGGCGTGCGCAGGAAGCGATCCGCCCCTGCCCGTCCAGGGGGCGTCCCAGGGGGTCGATGACCCTGCCGAGCAGGCTTTCCCCGACGGGAACATCCATGACCCGGCCCGTGGCAGTAACCTCGTCGCCAGCCCGCAGGTGCTCGTGGTCGCCGAGCAGCACGACTCCGAGATCCGACTCGTTCACATCAAAGACAATGCCGGACAGCTCGCCCGGAAAGAGAACCCGCTCCTCGAATCCTGCCCCGGGCAGGCCGGCAACCCTGGCGATGCCGGCGGAAATCTGCGTGACCGTGCCCACCTCTCGGGGCGCCAGGCGTGGGGTGAAGGTTGCGCGGCTTCTTCGCAATTGCGAGAAGCTCCGGTCCAGGGAGTCCTTGAGCTGCCGGGGCGTCATGGACTTTCCTCCGCAGTCCCCGGTGCGCAAGGGCCGTTGTTCTCCGCGAGGACCGCTTCCACACTTCTGCGCAGCTCTTCGAGATGGCTTTCTATGTTCCAGGCGAGCTTCTGTTGCCCGAAAAGAATCTCGAAGCCACCAATCAAGCCCGGTTCGGTCCGGAAGGAGACCGGGGCAGGAAGGACTTCACGCAGCGCGTTTTCAAGTGTTTTCCTGGTCGCCTCGGAGAGTTCGAAAGCGCTGTGCACGACGATGGGGCCGGGCGAAACGTCCATGGCTGTGGCGAGCTTTTCCCGGGTATCCCGGTCCAGTTCCCGCAGGCGGCCCGAAAAGACCTCGCCGATGCGGGCCTCCATG
>CALMTS010000382.1 GCA_937872685.1 uncultured Desulfomicrobium sp. | reverse complement strand
CCCGACGCGGGCGGCGTGGCCGATTTTCTCTCCAAGAACGCCGAACGCCTCTAACGCTCCCGGCCATCAGGGCGTTCCGGATCAGTTCCGGGACGCCCTTTTTCCGCGCGACGCGCCGCAGCCGTTGACATCACCCCTTTTCCCCTCCAGATAGTCCGGGTTGGCCCGCATTGCCGCAAGGCCCGGCTCGCCGACATGCCTCTCAAGACGCACTCCGCGAGGAAAGACATGCCGCGTTCACTGAAACTTCCCGGGTTTTCCTTCCGGCCGGGTACGGCCTTTTTCGTCTGCTTCTGGACCGTCGTGGCCGTGGTCAGCCTGTGGGGGATATGGGGCGGCAGCCTGGACACCTGGGACGAGGCCCTGACGGCCGAACGCTCCCGCGAGATGTTCCGCCAGGGCTGGTCCATGACCGTGCACCGCCTCGGCCAGCCCGACTTCAACAAGCCCCCCCTCTACTACTGGACTGCCGCCGCCGGATTTTCCCTCTTCGGCCTGGGAGAATTTGCGGTGCGCCTGCCGTCGGCCCTCATGGGCCTGGCCTGCATGTTCGTCGTGTACCGCCTGGCCCGGGGCTACGGCGCCGACAGGGCGGCCGGGCTGCTTGCGGTCTTCCTGCTCGCCGTCACCCCGCACTGGCTGAACATCAGCCGCGAGGGGCTCCTCGACAGCGGCATGACGCTCTCCATGCTGCTGGCCCTGTGGGCCTACGCCTTCCATCCCTCCCCCGTGCGCGGCGCGGTCTGGGCCGGACTGGCCCTGGCCTTGGGCTTCTGGATCAAGAACCCCTGCGTGCTCTTCATCCTGCCGGCCATGTTCGTGCACTCCCTGAGCCGGAAAGACCCGCATACCTGGCGCATTCTGCTCGTGCTCGCCGTGGCGCTGGCCTTCGGCTCGGCGTGGTACGTCCATCAGGCGGCCGTCTGGGGCGAGCGGTTCACGGACTTCTATTTCGATTACAACATGAAGCAGCGCTTCACCCGGGATTTCCAGGGGCACAGGTCCGCGGCCGACTTCTATCTGCGCTACCTGTTCAAGGAATCCCCGCACATGCTGGTTCTGGCCGCGGCCCTTGCCGGGGCCGCCCTTGTGCGCATGCTGCGGCCGGGTCCGTGCATCGCGGTCCAGAGCACCTTCATCGTGACCTGGCTGGTGCTGATCCACCTGATGCATTCCAAACGCGCCCCCTACATTGTCCCGGTCTATCCGTTCCTGGCCATCGCGGGGGCTGATTTCCTGAAATCCATGTGGGAGCGGCCCTCGGCCAAAATCCGGTACGCCATCCTCGCCTTCGGCGTGTTCGCCCTGGCGGTGTGGCCCGGGCAGTACAATTTCCGCATCGACAAGAACCCCGCCATGCTGGACGCCATCCACGCCGTCCCAAATGACTGCGGGCAGGTGCTTGCCCTCAACGTCCCGGCGCACGTCGCGAGCTTCTACCTCGACCGCGTGGTCCCGGAGCTCGAACCCGGAACTGCGGCGCCGGAAGGGACCTGCGTCCTTTACAATGCCAAAAACAGTGCGCAACTGCCTGCAGCGCTGTCCGGCGCGACGCAGGCCTGGAGCGGCAGGAACGGGTATTCCGTCTGGCGCGTCGCACCGCCGGCTGTCCGCTAGAGCCCCGCGGGACCGATCCTTCCTGAAATTCCGCCGGGCGCGCCCCCGCAGCGACGTTTCAGCCAAGGAGGCCCGTCATGAAGAAGCACCTCGTCCGCGCCGGAATTCTGGTCATAATTCTCCTTCTCGCCGTTTCGGCGGCAGCCCGGGAGTTCTCCTCCCGCTACCACCGCTTCCGCGTCACCACCGTGGCCGACGGGCTGGAACACCCCTGGGCCCTGGCCTTCCTGCCGGGCGGGGACGTCCTGGTCAGCGAGCGCGAGGGGCGCCTGCGCGTCATCCGCGACGGCCGCCTGCTGCCCGAACCGGTGCGCGGGCTGCCCGAGGTCCGCGTCAGGGGCCAGGGCGGCCTCCTCGACCTGCTGCCCCACCCCGGCTTCAGCGCCAACCGCCTGCTCTACTTCAGCTATGCCGCCGACCACCCCGGGGGATGGACCACCCATGTGGCCCGGGGCAGATTTACGGGCGACGCGCTCACGGATGTCGAGGTCCTCTTTCGCGCCGAGCCCGCCTCCACGGGCCGGGTGCATTTCGGCTCGCGCCTGGCCTTCGACCCGCAGGGATATCTCTTCGTCAGCATCGGCGACCGCGGCGAGATGGACCGCGCCCAGGATCTCGGCGACCTGGCCGGCAAGGTCGTCCGCCTTCACGACGACGGGCGCATTCCCGAGGACAACCCCTTCCGCGACACGCCCGGCGCCCGGCCCGAGATCTTCACCTACGGCCACCGCAACCCCCAGGGCATGGCCGTGCACCCCGCCACGGGCGAGGTCTGGACCCACGAGCACGGCCCCAAGGGCGGCGACGAGGTCAACGTCCTGCGCCCCGGGTTCAACTACGGCTGGCCCGTGGTCACCCTGGGCATCGACTACACCGGGTTCACCATCGGCGACGGCCTGACGCACATGCCTGGCATGGTCGACCCCCTGCACCACTGGATCCCGTCCATAGCGCCTTCGGGCATGGCCTTTTACACGGGGGGCCGCTTCCCCCGCTGGCAAGGGGACCTCTTCGCGGGGGCGCTGGTGCAGCGTCATCTGGTGCGGTTGCGGCTGGTCGGGGAAATCGTGGTCGAGGAGGAGCGGCTGCTCGAAGATCTCGGGCGTCGCATCCGTGAGGTGCGGGCCGGGCCCGACGGCGCCCTTTGGCTGCTGACGGACCACGACCCGGGGCAGGTGCTGCGGCTGGAACCGGCGGACTAGAAGCGGAAGCGGCCCACGAGGGCCTGCAGACGCGCGGCCAACCCGGCCAGGCTGTCCGAGCGTTGCAGCACCACCGCGCTTTCATCCTGCATGGCGGTGGACGACGCCAGGACGCCTTCGATTTCGCCCGAGATGTCCCTGGTCATGGAGGAACTCGAGGTCACGCTGAGGTTGATCTCGGCGATGCCCTGGGCGGCCTGGCCGACGTTTTCCGAAATGTCCCGGGTCATGACCGCCTGCTCCTCCATGGCTTCGGAGATGGAGGCGACGATCTCGTTCATCTCCTGGATGACGCCGATGATTTCCCCGATCTCACGCGCCGTGACCTCGGTCACGTTCTGGATGGCCGAGACCTTGCTGCGGATGTTCTCCGTGGCGCCCGCGGTCTGCTGCGACAGCTCCTTGATCTCCCCGGCGACCACGGCGAAGCCGCGTCCGGCGGCCCCGGCCCGGGCGGCCTCGATGGTCGCGTTCAGGGCCAGCAGGTTGGTCTGGGACGAGATGGCCGAGATGCTCGCCGTCACGGTGCCGATCTCCCTGGCCGCCTGGCTCAGCTG
>CALMTS010000381.1 GCA_937872685.1 uncultured Desulfomicrobium sp. | reverse complement strand
CCCGCAGATCCGCAACATCTTCATCCTGCAAGGGTCCCTCATCGGCTCCCTGGGAACCAGCATCGGGTTCGGGCTGGGGCTTGGGATCTGCTCGCTGCTCAAGAAGTACCAGTTCATCAAGCTCCCGGCCGACGTGTATTACCTTGATCATCTGCCGGTGAAAACGGAACTCCTGGACATGTCGCTGATCGCCGTTTCTGCCATGATCCTGTGTTTTCTGGCCACCCTCTACCCGGCGCGCCAGGCGGCAAAAATGCATCCCACCGAGGCCCTGCGTTATGAATGACGTCTATAGCCTGCAGGGCATCGGCAAATCCTATCAACAGGGTGAAGAGATTCTCACCGTGCTGGACGGGGTGGATCTGACCGTGACCCGCGGAGACTCCCTGGCCATCGTCGGGGCCTCGGGCTCGGGCAAGAGCACCCTGCTGCAGATCATGGGCACGCTGGATGTGCCCAGCCGCGGAAAGATCCTCTTCGACGGGGCCGACATCTCCACCCTCGGCTGGAAGGAACGAGCCCGCATTCGCAACCGGAACATGGGGTTCGTGTTCCAGTTCCACCACCTCCTGCCCGAGTTCACCACGCGCGAAAACGTGGCCATGCCAGGCATCATCGGCGGGATGCCCCGCGGTCAGGCCCTGGAAAAGGCCGACGCGGCTTTGTCGCGGGTGGGGCTTGCGCATCGCATCCATCACAGGGTAACCACCCTGTCCGGAGGCGAGAGGCAACGCGCGGCCATCGCCCGCGCCATCCTGCTCGAACCCGCGGTAGTCCTCGCCGACGAACCCACCGGCAATCTGGATGAGCGGACGGGCCGGGAAATCAACGATCTCTTGCTACATCTGAACAGGAACCAGGGAGTGACCCTGGTCGTCGTCACCCACAATGCTGAACTTGCCCAGTGCATGCGTCGCACCATGGAGCTTCGTTCCGGAGAATTGTATGAAACGTAATGTGTTCCTGCTTCTGATTCTTGTCATTGGCCTCTTCTGCGCCAGCACCGGCTTCGCAGAGCCCGCCAACAAGGTCATCGTCCTGCCGTTCGCCGTGAACGCTGGCCCGGACCTTGCCTATCTGGAGGAAAGCCTGCCCAAGCTGCTGCGCGAACGACTCACCGGCATGGGATTTACGGTGGTGCCCGAAGAGGAGACGCACCGTCTTCTGCAGGAACAGCGGATTGAGTACCTCGACCTGAATGTCGCCAAGGACATGGCCCTGTTGGCCGGCGCCGGGCACGCCGTCTACGGCAGCTTCAGTCAGGTCGGCCAGACCATCAGCCTGGACACCCGCCTGGTCGAAGCCTACGGCGTGAGCGAACCCAAGCCGTTTTTCGTGGTCAAGGAAGGGGTTATCAACATCCTCCCGGCCATCGACGAGACTGCGGCCAAGATCAAGATCGGCATGCAGCAGAAAGAGCGCATCGCCTCCATCGACGTCCGCGGGAACGAAATTCTCGACGACGATGTGGTTCTCATGCGCCTCAAAATCCAGCCCGGTGACGTCTACGACCCTAAAGCCGTCAACACCGAGTTGAAAAATCTCTACGATCTCGGATATTTTGACGATATCGAAATCGCTATGGACGAAAGTGCAGAGGGCAAGCGCCTGATCATCAACGTGAAGGAAAAGCCCCTCATTCAGGCGATCACCGTTGAAGGCGCCAAGGAACTGGACGCTGACGATCTCCTGGCGGCCATCGCCACCAAGACCGGCGCGGTCCTGAACCCCCGGGTTCTGGCCGACGACATGGGCAAAATCCGGGAACTGTATCGCAAGGACGGCTACTACAACGCCAAGGTCAATTACAATCTCGACCAGGCTGACGCCAAACGTGCCCGCCTGACCATCGTCGTCGACGAGGGCAACAAGCTCTATGTGACGGACATCGTCATCCAGGGAGCCAAGCAGCTCGATCCCGACGACCTGAAGGACGAGCTGGCCCTGTCCGAACGCGGCCTGCTCTCCTGGGTGACCGGGTCGGGCGTTCTGCGCGAGGAAATCCTGGACCGCGACGCCGCCGCTCTGGAAGCCTATTACGGCAACCGCGGCTTCCTGAACGCCAAGGTCGGCCAGCCCGAAGTCACCTACACCGAGACGGGCATCACCGTGACGTTCCAGGTAGATGAAGGGGTGCGCTACAAGGTCGGTTCGGTGGATTTTGCCGGCGATATGATCGGAGCGCCCCAAGACCTGAACACCATCGTGGGCATGGACGATCTGGCCGAGGAAAAGGAGTATTTCGACCGCTCCGTGATGCGCGGAGACCTGCAGAAACTCACGGAGCACTATTCGAATTTCGGCTACGCCTTCGCCGAGGCCGACGTAAAAATAGACAGGAACGACACCGAGAACACCCTGGGCATCACGTACACCATGTCCAGAGGCACCAAGGTGTCCATCAACCGCGTCCTCATCGAGGGCAACACCAAGACAAGGGACAACGTCATCCGCCGCGAAATGCGCCTGGTTGACGGAGACCTGTTCAACGGCTCCCAGTTGCGCCGGTCCAATGCCCGTTTGAACAAGCTCGATTATTTCGAAACCGTCGAGATCACCCCCGAACCCGCGGAAACACCCAACGAGCTCAACCTCAGAGTCAAGGTCAAGGAAAAGGCCACGGGCCAGTTCTCTGCCGGTGTCGGCTATTCGAGCTACTCCCAGGTCTTCTTCTCCGGCCAGGTCCTGGAAAGAAACCTTTTCGGCATGGGCTACCAGCTTGGTTTCACGGGTACCATCAGCTCGAGGTCGGCCGACTACACGACGACCTTCTGGAACCCCCATTACAATGACACAAAACTGGGTATGGGCGTGAGCATCTACAACAAGCTCAACGATTACTCAGACTACGACAAGCAGTCCATGGGCGGCCGGTTGCTTTTCGGTTACCCCCTGGGCGAGTACACCAACCTGTCCTGGAACTACCGTCTTGAAAAATACACCATCGAAGACGTGGACAATGATGCCGACAAAATCATCAAGGACATCGAGGGCGAAAACTGGGCAAGCGCACTCTACGCGTCCATCAAACGCGACACGACGGACCGCCGCATCAACCCGACCAAGGGTTTGACCCACCAGTTTTCCGTGGAATACGGCGGCGGCATACTGGGCGGAGATGACGACTTCATCAAATACATCGCTGACGCGAACCACTACTTCCCGGTCTTCCTGGACACCAT
>CALMTS010000380.1 GCA_937872685.1 uncultured Desulfomicrobium sp. | reverse complement strand
GCCCCACGATGGGCGAGCCCGTCAGGATGAGGACCTGATGCCCGTTGGCCAGCAGGCTCTGGGCCAGCGCCATGGTTCGCCGGATATGTCCCAGACCGTAGGTATCGTGCGAGTACATGAGGATCTTCATATGAATCCCGAATCATGTTCATGAGGGGACACTATTAGATACAGCAATATAATGCTGCGCAACATTTGCAAATCAAAAACTAAGCTCGTGACACAAATGCCATTAATTTTGCAAAACATCCCGAAATTAAAATATTTTTGCCCTCTTACATCGTTAACTCTCAGCAAGGGTGCGGTAGCGCAAGGATGAAGTATGGACCACATGACGAAATATCGTCTGCCGCCCCTGTTGGACCCATAACCCTTCGGCACCGAAAAAGATTCATCGAAACGGAAAAGCCGCCGATGGCATCGTCCATGATCTTCAGTGCCTGGAGACGCAGGGTAAGCCATACAATCACGTTATTGCGCTGAAACTCCCGACTGTATCAACGCGATCCGCACGAGCCGAAGCAGATGATGACGCTGCGCCGTACCTCAAGCGGAAACGTTCGAGACACTGGAGCGTAAATCAGGACGCAAGCCGCCCTGGACAACGACGAAAAGAGCGCATCAAGAAGGTGCACACCAAACCGGGACACCCCTTCATCGAAAGGAGTCCGTGTATTTTCGTGATGTTGTTGTTCTTTTCAGAACAGAGGAAGACAGATGAACGAGCGAAGGGATAAACTCTCACCCTTCCGGCGAAGCCGTTGCGGAGATATCACAACAGCACTGACCGGGCCCAGAAACTGGTCCCTGCCAGGAGACGTGGCGCAGAAACCTATCCGGCCATGTCCGCCAGGGCCGGCAGATTGAGGATGGATATCTCCCGGCCCCGGGCCTCAATCAGACCGTCCTGACACAGGCGGACCAGGATTCTGGAAATGGTCTCCGGGGTGGTGCCCAGGATCTTGGCCACCTCCTGCCGCGCGACGGACAGGGTGACGCGCGGAGCGTCCTGCCCCTGGGCGCGGGCGGAGTGAACGAGAAAGGAGGCCACGCGCTGGTGGATGCTGCGCAGGCCCAGATCCTCGATCATCCGGTATGAGTGCATGAGCCGGGTATTGAGGACGCGCACGATGTTGAGGAGCACCTGCGGGGAGCTGCGCATCTGCTCCTCCATGCGCTCCCAGGCGAAAACGAGGACGCGGCAGGAGGTCATGGCCAGGGCGCTGACCGGGAGAACCCTGGTCCCGTAGAGCGTGCACAGGCAGAACGGCTCGCCGTCCTCGGCCAGATACACGGTCTGCTCCTTCCCCTCGGCCGTGCTGCGAAACAGCTTGAGGACCCCCGCGTAGAGGACATGGAAATTGTCCGCTTCCGAGCCCTGATGAAAAACGAACTCCCCTGGGGCGTACGTCCTCCAGCCCGCTCCCTGGCTCAGACGGGAGAGCTCGCCTTCCGGAAGCCCCTCGAAAAGCCCCATCCCCTTCATGGCCAGCAGGATTTCCACATTTCCCTCCGAAACTTGATCGTCATCAAGGTGCAACGGTCGTACCCCGGATACTGTGCCCCTACAAGACGGAAAACCCCGAAAGACGCCCTGCGGCGTCACCCGACTGAAAAGGAGGAACATATGAGCATCCCCCGCCGGCAATTCCTCAAGTCAGCGGGCATCGGCATCGCGGCCATGGCGGCCGGGCCGGCCCACGCATGGGAGTCCAAGGCCCCGGATGACCCGCTGGGCTGTCTGGTGGACGTGACCCGCTGCATCGGCTGCCGCAAGTGCGAGCTGGCCTGTAACCAGGTCAACGCGCTGCCCGAACCCGAGACTCCCTTCGAGGATATGCGCGTGCTCGACGCCAAGCGTCGCCCCACGGCCTCAGCCTACACCGTGGTCAACCGCTACTACCCCGGCGCCCTGAACGAACGCGGACAGTTGACCCCGGCCTTCGTCAAGATCCAGTGCATGCACTGCCAGGACCCCGCCTGCGTCTCGGCCTGCGTGACCGGGGCCCTGTCCAAGAAGGAGAACGGCACCGTGCATTACGACGCCTCGCGCTGCATCGGCTGCCGCTACTGCATGGTCGCCTGCCCCTTCGAGATCCCGGCCTACGATTTCCACGAAGCGCTGACCCCGCAGGTGCGCAAATGCACCTTCTGCCTGGAGCGTCTGGAAGAGGGCAAGATGCCCGGCTGCGCGTCCATCTGCCCCACCGAGGCCATCACCTTCGGCCGGCGCTCCGTGCTGTTGGGCCTGGCCCGGGAGCGTATCGAGGGCGACCCCGCCCGCTACGAGGACCACGTCTACGGCGAGCACGAGGCGGGTGGCACGAGTTGGCTGTACATCGCCGGCCAGCCCATGGCGAAGCTCGGCTTCCCCGCGGTGCCCGACGAGCCGCTGCCCAGGCGCAGCGAGACCATCCAGCACGCCCTGTTCAGCTACCTGTGGTCGCCGGCGCTCCTCTTCGGGGCACTGGCACTGTCCATGAAAACCTTCGCCGGCAAGCACGCGGACAAGGAGTAGGCGCATGCATCACCCTCGACCCATCGACCGTCCCTTCTGGTCCCCGGGCACCCTGGTCATGCTCGGGTTCATGATCGCCGGCGGCGCGGCCCTGGCGGTCCGGTTCATCTTCGGACTCGGTTACGCGACCAACCTCTCCAACACCAACCCCTGGGGCATCTGGATCGGCCTGGACGTAGCCTCCGGCGTAGCCCTGGCCGCAGGCGGCTTCACCACGGCCGCCCTGGCCCACGTCTTCGGCCGCCGTGCCTACGAGGCAGTGACGCGCCCCGCCCTGTTGACAGCGGCCCTGGGCTACACCTTCGTGGCCATCGCCGTTTTCGTCGACATCGGCCGTTCCTGGGCCATCTGGAAGCCCGTCTTCTTCCACAACTACAACTCCGCCCTGTTCGAGGTGGCCATGTGCGTCATGGTCTATTTGAGCGTGCTGTGGATCGAGATGGTGCCCATCCTGGCGGAAAAATGGGGCGCGCGGATACCGCTGCTGGACTGGCTCGACCGCAGGCTATCGGGCTTCATGTGGGTCTTCATCATCCTCGGCGTGGTTCTGTCCTGCATGCACCAGTCGAGCCTGGGCACCCTCATGGTCATCGCCCCGACCAAGATCCACCCCCTGTGGTACACGCCCTTCCTGCCCCTGCTCTTCCTTCTCTCGGCCTTCTCCGTGGGCTACCCCATGGTCATCGTCGAGACCAACCTGGCCACGACGTCCCTTGCGCTGCACGACGAGATGGAGGTCCTGGCGCCTCTGTCGCGCTTCACCATCGCGACCCTGGGCCTGTACATGGTCCTCAAGTTCTGGGACCTGCTGCACCGGGGCGCACTGCCCCTGGCATTCGACGGTTCCCTGGCGGCCAACAGCTTCCTGGCCGAGGTCGGACTCGGCGTGATCCTGCCCTGGACGCTCCTCCTCTTCCCCGCGGTGCGGCGGTCCAGACGCGGGCTCTTCTTCGCCGCCCTGCTGGTGGTCGGCGGCGTGCTCCTCAACCGGGTCAACGTCTTCCTGGTCTCCTACAGGCCCCAGACCCAGACCATCCCGTATTTCCCGTCCATCGGCGAAATTCTCGTCACCGCCGGGGCCGTGGCCACCATCATGTTCCTGTACCGGGTGCTGGCCACCCACGCCCCGGTCCTGTCCGCACCCAAGCAGGAGGAAATGGCGCGATGAAAACATCCAGACGCACCCGCCTCGCCCCGGGCATGCTCGGGGCCGCCATCATCCTGGCCCTGGCCGTGTTCCTCCCCGGCCCGGCCACCACGGCGCCCGAAACGGCCAAACCCCTGGGGCCCGTGGAAAAAATCCGCACCCCCGCCAACCCCAGGCCCGAGGGCTGGGAGGCGCCGGACCACGCCGCCGCCCTGGAGCGGGCCAAGGCTCCGCGGGAGTTCGTGGCCAAGGTCCGGCTCGAAGACCCGAAGCTGCGCCAACTCCGGTTCAAGAATCTTGAACTGGGCGTGGGAGACATCAAGTACTCCTACATGATCCTCGACAGCCCTCTGGTGAACACCTTCGAAAACCTCTACGGCCCCGCCCGCTTCATGCATTCCAAGCACGCGGCCAGCCTCAACGGCGACTGCGCCCTCTGCCACCACGCCAGCCCCGAAGGGGCCGACGCCGGCGCCGACCGCCTGTCCGAAACCGTGGCCTGCCGCTCCTGC
>CALMTS010000379.1 GCA_937872685.1 uncultured Desulfomicrobium sp. | reverse complement strand
GGTTCTGGGAGACGCCCCTTACGAGAACGTCCGGCCTTTCCTGGAGGAATGTTTCCGGGGAGCAGAGCAGAATTTCGAAATGCGGCTCTCATACCCCGAGAAGGGGCTGCGCGATGTCGAGGTGGAATACTACCCCATCCGTGGCGATACGGGTGAAATCGGACTCGTGGCCGCCGTCATCCGTGACGTGACCACGCGTAATCTGCGCGAGAGGCAACTCAGGGAGAGCGAAGAGCGTTTCAATCTGGCCATGAACGCGTCGCAGGACGGCATATTCGACTGGAACCCGGTCACGAACGAAGTGTACTATTCGCCGGGCTGGAAGAGCATGCTCGGGTATTCCTCCGACGAACTGCCTAACGACTTCGCCGTATGGGAGAGGTTCACCCAGCCCGATGACCTGAAAAAGACGCGCGTCCTTGTTGACGACCTCGCGGCCGGACGGATCGAGCGGTTCGAGTCGGAATTCAGGATGATGCATCGCGAGGGCCACTGGGTCGACATACTGGCCAGGGCGACGGCGGTGTTCGGTGCCGAAGGCCGGGCCGTCAGGATCGTGGGCACGCATGTGGACATATCCGAAAGGAAAAGGGCCGAGGCCGCCCTGGCCGAAGCGCACAAGCGCCTCTCCTTTCATGTGGTCAACTCCCCCCTGGGCGTCATCGAGTGGGAAGGCGGCACCCACATCAAGACATGGTCGAAGCAGGCTGAGGAGATCTTCGGATGGCGGGCCGAGGAGGTTGTGGGCAAGAGCTGGTCGGACTTCAAGTTCGTTCATCCCGATGATGCCGAGCACATGGCGGAAGCACTGGTCCCGCTGTTCAACGGCGCCGTCTCTTTCAATACCGTCAAGAGCCGCAATTTGAGAAAGAATGGGTCCGTGATCCATTGCCAATGGTACAACTCGACCCTCATGGGCGATCAGGGCGGGATAATCTCCATTCTGTCCCAGGTGGCAGACGTGACAGAACTCAAGAACTACGAGGAGCGCCTGGTTCTCGCCAAGGAACAGGCGGAGGTTGCCAGCGAGGCCAAGTCGCAGTTTCTGGCCAACATGAGTCACGAGATACGCACCCCGCTCAACGGTCTGCTCGGCATGCTGCAACTGACCGATACGACGGATCTCGACGGCGAGCAGCGGGAGTATATCGCCCACGCCCTGCGGTCGGGCCGGCGGCTTTCGCGTTTGCTTTCAGACATTCTCGACCTCTCCAAGGTCGAAGCGGGCAGGATGAGTGTCTTGGCGGAGCCTTTCGACATCCGGGACACCCTGGAGAGCATAACCCAGATGTTTGAACCGGCGGCCAGGAAAAAAGGACTGGAATTGCGGCTGGACATCAGCCCGGATCTGCCGACGAGGCTCCTCGGAGACGCGACGCGTTTGCAGCAGGTGCTGAGCAACCTTGCGGGCAACGCGGTCAAGTTCACGGAAAGCGGCTTCATTGAAATCGGGGCGCTTCCCATTCCTCCGAGGAAGAATGAGCAATACCGGATTCTTTTCTGTGTGAAAGATACCGGGATGGGGATTGAGACGGACTCCATCGACAAGCTTTTCCTGCCGTTCTACCAGGTGGAGAACTCCTTCACCCGCAACTTCCAGGGCGCGGGTCTGGGGCTGGCCATCTGCAAGCGCATCCTGGATCTCCTGGGCGGCAACATGGCCGTGGAGAGCGAAAAAGGCGAAGGCGCGAACTTCTGTTTCAGCGTGCCGTTCGAACTGCCCCGTGCGGACGAAAGACCACGCACGCTTAGGCAGGGAGTAGTTCCGACCGGAAAGCTGAGAATCCTTCTGGCCGAGGACGACTTCGTTTCGAACATATCGACCGTCAAGCTCATGGAAAAACAGGGGCATTCCATCGAGGCGGTTTACGACGGCGAGCAGGCGCTGGCCCGGCTCAGGGACGCGTCCTTCGACCTCGTGCTCATGGATGTCCAGATGCCTGTTCTCGACGGCGTGGAAGCGACCAGGGCAATCAGGCGGGGAGAGGCCGGAGAGCAGGCCAGACACGTGCCCATCATCGCCCTGACCGCATACGCCATGGACGGCGACAAGGAGAAATTTCTGGCGGCAGGGATGAACGGCTATCTGGCGAAACCCCTGGAAAGGCGAGAGTTTCTCAAAGAGCTTGAACGGGTGACGAGGGTTGACGCGCCGGCGTGAGATTTTGCGTGCATTCTGCCGGTATCCCCTCGTCTTCCGGTTCATGCAAAAGCGCGATAGATCCATCGGCAAAGCGTGTCTCGAATTCGGCTAAAGCCAGGCCCAAGTGGCCCTTGCGA
>CALMTS010000378.1 GCA_937872685.1 uncultured Desulfomicrobium sp. | reverse complement strand
CCTCCTGGGTGAATTCGTTTGCCGTATCATAGGCAGGATGCGTGCCAGGATGGTTGTGAGATTGTATTCATAAATTTCAGATGGTTGTAGGCGGACGGATGCGTGTTGGCGCGGCAATTGGGGGATTTCACCCAATTCTTCTGTGGGTATTTGCGCACCATGTCCCGAAGCGGCGTCCGGGACATGGCTGGTGCCTGTCAGTCAGTTTTCGAACACTCATCAAGCAAATACAGAATGTTGCGGTATGGAATCCCGCCGTGCAGGGTCAACCCGATTTCGCAGGTACGGGACGTGGAGTACCCTTCGCTGCAGCCCCGGACCTGTTCCGCCAGGCCGTCCAGGGCCGATGCGTTCAGTTCGGGGCGATGGAAGCCCTTGTCGCCGGAAAAGCCGCAGCACAGGATGCCCTGGGGCAGGACGGCTTCGGCGGCCAGGCCGGCGGCCAGTTCATGCAGCGCTCCGGCCAGTCCCATGAGGCGGGTGGAGCAGGTGGGATGGATTGCGACACGCCGCGCCACGGGCCTGATGCGCAGGCGGGGGAGCAAAAATGTCCGTGCGAATTCGACGGGCTCGAAAAGGGCGAGGCCGCGGATTTCCTTTTTCATCCTCGCCAGGCACGGGCTCGTGTCGCAGAGGATGGGGTGGCGGCCGTCTTCGGAAGCGTCGCGCAGGGCGCGTTCCAGTTCCAGGAGCTTTTGCGCGGCCTGGGCATGGAGGCCCTTGGTTTCGAAGGCCTTGCCGCAACAGAGGGCGTCGACGCCTGCGGGGATGCGCACCGCGTAGCCGGCCCGTTCCAGCAGGCGCACCGTGACCTCCGGCAGGCTCTCCGCGCGGTCCTGCCGGGTGTCTCCCATGGTCCGCGCGGCGCAGGAGGGCAGGTACACGACGACGTCCCGTCCGGCGCCGGGTGCGGGCACCTGGCGCAGGCGTGCGGCCGGCCGGGGCAGGGCCGGCGTCCAGCGGGGCAGGCGGCCGCCGCTCATGCGGGTCAGGGTGCGGCCGAGCGCCTCCAGCCTGTCGGCCCCCAGGGCCAGGTGCGCCAGGTCCGCCACGCCGAGCACGGTCCGGGCCAGGGCCGCGGCGCCGCCGAAATGGCCGGCCGCGGCGCCGGCCAGGGCCCGCGCCGCAGGGGTCAGGGCGTCGTGCCGCAGGTCGCGGATGAAGGAGGCAACGTCGATGGCCAGTGGGCAGCGCGTGGTGCACAGCCCGTCCGTGGCGCAGGTCGATTCGCCCAGGTCCG
>CALMTS010000377.1 GCA_937872685.1 uncultured Desulfomicrobium sp. | reverse complement strand
CGTTGCATGTTGCCCGGGCCTAGCGGCCCACGCAGAAATAGGCGAACCCTTCGGCCGCCATGAGGGAAGGCGAGTACAGGTTGCGGCCATCGAAGAGGATGGGCGCGGTCAGGCCGGACCTGATCCTGGCGAAGTCCGGGTTGCGGAACTGGTTCCACTCCGTGACCACGGCCAGGGCCGCGGCGCCCTGCAGGGGGTCGTACTGGTCGTCGCAGATCTCGACCAGCGGATTGTCCTGGAGGATGCGGCGGGCGTTGGGGCCGGCCACGGGATCGAAGGCGCGGACCTTCATGCCCAGGGCCGTCAGGTGCCGGATCAGCTCCAGGGCCGGGGCCTCGCGCATGTCGTCGGTGTTGGCCTTGAAGGCCAGGCCCCACAGGGCCAGGGTCTTGCCCGCGACACCGCCCTGATCGGCGAAATAGGCCTCGACCTTGCGGGCGATGACCGTCTTCTGGCGGTCGTTGACCTCGTCCACGGCGGAAAGCAGCTGCGGTTCGTAGCCCACGCCCTGGGCCGTGCCGATGAGGGCCTTGACGTCCTTGGGGAAGCATGACCCGCCGTAGCCCACGCCGGGGTAGATGAACTGGTAGCCGATGCGGTGGTCCGAACCGATGCCGTGGCGCACGTCGCGCACGTCGGCCCCGACCTTCTCGCAGATGTTGGCGATCTCGTTGATGAAGGAGATCTTGGTGGCCAGCATGCAGTTGGCCGCGTACTTGGTCATCTCGGCGCTGCGCACGCCCATGACGATCAGCTTCTCGCGGCTGCGGGCATAGGGGGCGTAGAGGGTCTTGAGCAGTTCGGCCGTGCGCACGTTGTCCGTGCCCACCACCACGCGGTCGGGCTTCATGAAGTCGTTGACCGCGTCGCCCTCCTTCAGGAACTCGGGGTTGGAGACCACGTCGAACTCGATGTTCAGGCCGCGCTTCTCCAGCTCCTCCTGCACGATGGCCCGCACGCTGTCGGCCGTGCCCACGGGCACCGTGGATTTGTCCACGATGATCTTGTAGTCGGTCATGAGCCGGCCCACGTCGCGGGCCACCTGGCGCACGTAGCGCAGGTCGGCGCTGCCATCCTCGCCCTCGGGGGTGCCCACGCAGCAGAAGACGAAGAGGCTGTCCTTGATGCCCTCGGCCAGATCCGTGGTGAAGGACAGGCGCCCTTCCTGGAAATTGCGGCGGACCATGGGTTCCAGGCCCGGCTCGAAGATGTGGACCTCGCCTTTCTTGAGGCGCTCGACCACGTCGGGGTTGATGTCCACGCAGGTGACCGAATTGCCCATCTCGGCGAAACAGGCGGCGGAGACAAGACCTACGTAGCCCGTTCCGACAATGCATATATTCATTGGTATGTTCTCCTTGAGTCTGGTTGCCCCGGGATCAGAATCCCGAGAAACGCTTGGCCAGCATGATTTTCAGGATGGTGCGGTCGGTCTCGATCATGCCCTCGGTGCTGAGCATCCCGATGTTCTGCATGGTCTGCTCGGGCGAGGCGCCGATGATGCCGTCCGTGTCCAGGACATTGACGCCCTGCAGGGAAAAAAGCGCGGACTGCACGGCCGTGCCCGCCGCAGTGGCCAGCTTCAGGGAACAGCCGGCCTTGGCTCCGTCGCAGATGACGCCGGCCAGGTCTTCGATGATGTTCTTGATGGCTCCGGCGATGTGGGCCAGGTTGCCCCCCAGCAGGTAGGCCACGCCGGCGCTGGCTCCGGCCCCGGCGGCAACGGAGCAGCCGCAGATGGCCGAAAGGCGGCCCGTGTGGGACTTGACGTAGGCGGTGACCAGATGGCTCAGGGCCATGGCTTCGAGCACGGTCTTCTCGTCGCACTCGATGAACTCGCGGATGGCCCAGATGGGCAGGATGGCCGTGAGGCCGTGGTTGCCGCTGCCGGCGGAGCTCATGGCCGGGAGCTTCACCCCGCCCATGCGCGCATCCGAGGCGGCCGAGGTCAGGATGCGCGCCGCCAGGATCATGTCGCGGCAGACGAGCTTCTGGCGCACCAGCCGGTCCAGGGCCTTGCCGATGCCAAGGCCGGGTCCGAACTTGAGGCCGTGTTCGGCCAGGCGCATGTTGGTGCGCACGCCCTCCATGAGAAATTCGCGGTCTTCGTCGTCCAGGTCGTCCAGCAGGCGGACCAGATCCTCCAGGGACAGGGCCTTGATCCAGGCCTCCAGGCGCGACGCGTCGGCCTTGGGCACGGCCCGGGGCGAGGCCTGGTCCACGGGCACGGGCTCGCCGTCCAGGGTCACGCTGACGACGTTGTCGTGCAGGTCGCGGACGACGGCCTCGGCCACGTGGGAGCCGTCGAAAACCTCGGCCCGGATGAAGAGGCCGCGCTGGTCCTGCAGCAGATTGAGGCTCACGCCTCCGTCGCGCACCAGGGTGCGGGCGGCCTGCACGGACTCGGGAGTGAGGGGTTCGAGCACTTCCAGGCCCAAGGCCGGGTTCCCCCCGAAGGCGCCCAGGGCCCCGGCCAGATCCAGGCCGCTCAGCCCGCCCGTGCCGGGAATGATGACGGCCAGTCCGTTCTTGTAGATGTTGGGGTCCACCCACAGGGCCACCCGCTCGGGCCTGCCCGGCAGGGCCCCCGCCGCGGCGGCCGCAGCCAGGGCAACGGCCACGGGTTCGGTGCACCCCAGGGCCGGCGCGACCTGCGCGCGCAGTATGTCTTTGACGCAAAAGCTCATCTCACCCTCGCTGGCTGAGTCTGCAAAAGCCGGATTCATGGCCGAGAACGCCGGGGCTGTCAATTCGGGTCATTCGCGCACGTCAAGCCCCGGCTCGAAGAGCTGCACCAGACGCACGAAAAGGTCCGGGATCTTCTCCGGATCGGCGGCGGCCGAACCCGCATAGATCTTGGTGATCTCCAGGGCCGTGTCGATGCCGGTGGTCTTGCCGAAGCCCACGTCGAAAAAGTCGTCCAGGCGCTTGCGCAGTTGCGAATCCATGATTACCCCCGTGCATTGAAGTTTGCCTGTCAACATGAACCGTCCCCATCGGGGCGCTCAACCAGGATTTACTACCATGCCCATCTATGAATTCCAATGCCAAACCTGCCAATTCTGCTTCGAGGAAATCCTCCCGGCCGACCGCCAGGCCCCTCCCGAATGCCCGCGCTGCGGATCGGCCGAGGCAGTGGTCAAGCTCATCTCGGCCTGCGTGACCAAAACAGGTCCGCAGGACGGCCCGTCATGCGCGCCCCGAGGCGGCTTCTCCTGAGGCTGACCGTCCTTCCCGTGCGGAAGGCGAAAAAAAATCGGCGCTCCCTCCCGGGATGCGCCGATTTTTTTTGCCTTGAGACGTGCCCTACTCGGTCTTGAGCCTCATCCAGCACTCTTCGTAGGCCTTCACCGCCGGGCCCAGGTCGGTTTCGAACTCGCCGCGGTCCATGTCCTCGGAAGAGGGATAGACGATGGCGTTGGTGCGCACATCCTCGGGCAGGATGGCCTTGGCGGCCAGGTTGGGGGTGGAGTAGCCCATCTCCTGGCAGATGAAAGCCGCCACTTCGGGCCGCAGGAGGTAGTCGATGAAGATGTGGGCGTTCTCGACGTTGGCCGCATTCTTGGGGATGCAGAGGTTGTCCACCCACAGGCTGAAGCCCTCCTTGGGGTAGACGTAGCGGATGTCCGGGTTCTCGCCCGCGGCGATGAAGGCCTCGCCGTTCCAGAGCACCGCGACCTGCACCTCGTTGTTCAGCAGGGCCTGCTTGGGCGAGTCGGAGTCGAAGACGCGCACGCTGGCCATGAGCGGCATGAGCAGGTCGCAGGCCTGGCCGACCTTGGCCGGGTCGGTCTCGTTCAGGGAAAGGCCCAGGCGCTTGAGGCCCATGCCCAGCACGCCGCGCATGTCGTTGGGCAGCAGCAGCTTGCCCTTGAGTTCCGGCTTCCACAGGTCAGCGAAGGTGGAGACCGAGGCCGCGGCCGGGTCCTTGGTGTTCACGGCGATGGCCGTCGAGCCCCACATGTAGGGCACGCTGTAGGTGTTGTCGGGGTCGAAGGGCCGGTTCATGAGCTTGGGGTCGAGGTTGCCCAGGTTCGCGAGCTTCGACTTGTCCAGAGGCGCAAGCAGGCCTTCCTTGCGCATGCGCGCCACGAAGTCCGTGGACGGCACGATGAGATCGTAGCCTTTGGCGTCCACCATCTTGATCTTGGCGTAGAGGGCCTCGTTGCTGTCATAGGTGGACATGACGACCTTGATGCCGGTCTCCTTGGTGAAGTCCTCCAGCACGCTGTCCGGCATGTATTCCGACCAGTTGTAGACGTAGAGTTCCTTGGAAGCGGCCAGGGCCTGGGAGGCCAGCAGAAGGCACAGGGCGAGCAAGGCGAGACGTTTCATTGTTTCTCCTTCAGGAAGCGCTGCGACAGCATGACGGCCACAACGGTTATAAGGATCATGACGGCGCACAGGGCGTTGACTTCGGGTTTGAGGCCCAGGCGGACCATGGAATAGATGCGCAGCGGGAGGACCTCGAAGGTCGGGCCGGTGGTGAAAAAGCTGATGATGACGTCATCGACGGACAGGGTGAAACTCAGGAACCACCCGGCCAGGACCGCCGGGAAGACCATGGGCAGGACCACGTACCGGAAGACCTCGTACTCCCCCGCCCCCAGGTCGCGGGCCGCCTCGACCACGTGCGGGTCGAAGCCGTGCAGCCGGCCGAAAACCGTGATGGCCACGAAGGGCACGCACAGGGTCACATGGGCCATGAGCAGGGTCCAGAAACCCAGCGGCAGGGACAGGGCCATGAACAGCACCAGCAGCGAGATGCCGATGACGATGTCCGGCGACATCATCATGACGAACAGCGACGTGCGGATGACCTTGCGCGACGGGAAGCGCCAGCGGTGCAGGGCCATGGCCACGAGGGTGCCGAGGATGCTCGAGCACGTGGCCGAGAGGACGGCGATGACCAGGGAATGCAGGGCGGCCTGCATGAGGCTCGAATTGCCGAAGAGCTTGACGTACCAGTCCAGGGTCACGCCCTTCCAGGCCATGGAGAAGCGGGAACTGTTGAAGGAGTAGGCCACCATGACGGCCAGGGGCAGATACAGGAACAGGTAGACCAGTCCGGCGTACACGGTGCGCAGGGTCCTCATCAGGCCGCCTCCTTGCCCAGCCGGGCGGCGCTCTTCCAGTAGAGGAGAAGCATGAGGACCATGAGGACCGTGAGCGTCACGCTGGCCGCCGCGCCCAGGGGCCAGTCGCGGGTGGTCAGGAACTGGTCGCGGATGAAATTGCCCAGCAGCATGGCCTTGGCCCCGCCCAGCACGTCGGACACGTAGAACATGCCGATGCCCGGCAGGAAGACGAGCATGCACCCCGAAACGATGCCGGGCATGGTCAGGGGCACGATCACGCGCCAGAAGGCCCGCCATGGGCTCGCGCCCAAATCCCGGGCCGCCTCCAGGTAACGGCGGTCCAGGCGCTCCAGGGCCGCGTAGAGGGGCAGGATCATGAACGGCAGCAGCGTATAGACCAGGCCCAGGACCACGGCCCCGGGGGTGTACATCATGGCCAGGGGCGCATCGATGACGCCCAGGCTCATGAGCACGTTGTTCACGATCCCGCTGGAGTTGAGCATGGCCGTCATGGCGTAGGTGCGCACCAGGGAGTTGGTCCAGAAGGGGATGACCACCAGGAGCAGCAGGGTCCCCCGCAGGGGCTTTCTGGTGCGGGCCAGGATTGCGGCGAAGGGATAGGCCGTGACCAGGCAGATGAAGGTGACCAGCCCCGAGAGGCGCAGGGAGCTCAGCAGGATTTCCAGGTGCGTCCTGTCCATGAGGCGCGCGAAATTGTGCAGGGAAAAGCCCGGCTCGATGAAATTCTCCGAAGAGGTGGAGCAGAAGCTGGCCAGGAAGACGAGGATGTTCGGCACGAAGGCGAAGACGGCCATCCACCCCACGGTGCCGATGATGACGGCGCGCTTGAAGAAACCGTCATTTCTCATAGGGCAGCACCACTTCCCAGCCCTCGACCCAGCTCACGGCCACGCGGTCGCCGGCGCGGAAATAGACGGTCTCGTCGTCCTCGTTGAAGAACTCCGTGGCCGTGACCACCCCCCCGGCGTCGAGACGCACGACGACGTCGTAGGTCGCGCCCTTGTAGATGGTCTCTTCCACGCTGCCGAAGATGGAGCGGCCGCGCGAGAAGGCGTCCTCGAGCTCCGGGTCCTCGGCCAGGTCCTTCAGCGTCTCCACGCGCAGGTCCTCGGGACGCAGCAGGATGTGCGCCTTGTCCCCGGCCTTGAAGGCGTGCCCGGCGCGCATGAACACGTCGAGCCCCTGGGCCCTGACCCGCGCCCTGCCCTCTCCGGGTTCCACCACCTCGGCGTCGATGATGTTGATCTCGCCCACGAAGCGGGCCACGTAGAGGTTGCACGGCTCCTCGTACACGGAAACCGGCGTGCCGATCTGCTCGATATGCCCGTTGTTCATGACCACCACGCGGTCGGACATGGAGAAGGCCTCCTCCTGGTCGTGGGTGACCAGGACGAAGGTGATGCCGAGCTTGCGCTGGAGGTGCTTCAGATCCAGCTGCATCTGCTTGCGCAGGCGGTAGTCCAGGGCCGAGAGGGGCTCGTCCAGCAGCAGGACCAGCGGGCGGTTGATGATGGCCCGGGCGATGGCCACGCGCTGCTGCTGCCCGCCCGAAAGCTTGCCGACCATGCGCCCCTCGAAGCCCTCGAGCTGCACCAGGCGCAGGGTGTCTCCGACCTCGCGGGCGATCTCCGCGGCCGGGCGGCGCTTCATGCGCAGCCCGAAGGCCACGTTGTCGAAGACGTTCATGTGGGGAAAAAGGGCGTAACTCTGGAAGACGGTGTTGACATTGCGCCGTTCCGGGGGGAGGCCGGTCACATCGCGCCCGTCGATGGCGACGGAGCCGGAAGTGGCACCCTCAAAACCGGCCATGAGGCGCAGGATGGTGGTCTTGCCGCAGCCCGAAGGGCCCAGGATGGTCAGGAACTCGCCGCGGTGGACGTCCAGGGAGACGTCGCGGAGGGCGTGCTGGCCGTCGTAGATTTTGGTCACGTTGCGCAACCGGACCACAGGTTCGGGCGTGCTCTGGGTTGCGATATCGGCCATGGCCCCTCCTGACGTAAAATTCTGCCGGGCCGGGAGCGTCCCTTCCAGCAAGCCCTTTTTTTTGGAGAAGATGGGATGGAGAGTCAAGGATAATTTTCCCTCCCGCGCCGTTCGTGAGAGAAAGATCATGACTGGCAAACCCTCCGAAAACGTGGCAAGGACGGGCGCAAACGAGATCCGATCCGTTCACAGCCGGCGTCAGAGCCGGGCAACCCGTCACGACGAGGACACTCGATGGTTATCCACTTGCCCACTCCCGAGGAAATGGCCCGTTGGGACCAACTGACCATGAAGGAATTCGGCCTGTCCGGCACGATCCTCATGGAAAACGCCAGCCGTGCGGCCCTCTACGCCCTGCGGAAGGAATTCGGCTCCCTGCGCGACAGTTCGGTCATGGTCTTCGCCGGCCCGGGCAACAACGGCGGCGACGCCTTCGCCCTGGCCCGCCACCTGTTCAACCTCGGGGCCAGGGTCCTGATCCTGCACGCCAAGCCCCAGACTAAATACACCCACGACCCGGCCTATCACCTCAAGCTGGCCGTGGCCATGGGCATCCCCTGCTACTACCTGCCCGAATACGAATTCGACGCCCTGCCCAGAATCGATCTGGTGGTGGACGGCCTTTTCGGCACCGGGTTCCAGGACATGCTGCGCCCCGCCGCGCAGAACTGGATCAAATCAATAAACAAGCTCGGCCGCAGCTCCTTCGTCCTGTCCCTGGACATCCCGTCGGGTCTCAACGGGACCACCGGCGAACCCATGCCCGTGGCCGTCAAGGCCAACCTCACCGTGACCTTCGAGGAGGCCAAGCTCGGGCTCTTCCTGCCCCCGGCCAAGGAACACGTCGGGAAACTGGTCACATCCAAGATCGGCATCCCCCGGCACATCAAACAGAACAACCCGGCCAGCCACATCGCCCTGGCCCCCGACCTGGTCAGGCTCCTGCCCGAACCGGCCGCGACCATGCACAAGGGCGAGGCCGGGCACCTGCTGGTGCTGGGCGGCTCGCCGGGACTGACGGGCGCGCCCATGCTGGCGGCCAGGGCCGCCTTCCGCTCGGGGGCGGGCCTGGTCAGCATCGCCTGCCCCAAAGCGCTGACCGTCTCCTACGGGGCCTTCCCCGAGGTCATGACCATCGGCCTGGGCGACGGCGAGAACTGGAGCGCCGCCTGCTTCGACGCCCTGCAACCCCACCTTTCCCGCTTCTCGGCCGTGGTCTTCGGACCGGGCCTGGGGCGCACCGCAGGGGCCGAGGAATTTCTGGAACGCTACACGCGCGACCCCCACCGCCAGACCCTCTACGACGCCGACGCCCTTTTCCTCCTGGCCAAGCGTCCGGAACTGCTGAAACGGCTGGGTCCGGACGCCGTGCTCACGCCGCACCCCGGCGAGATGGCCGGCTTTTTCGGTGTCACGCCGCGCGAGATCAACCTGGCCAGGGCGCGCTTCGCGCGCGAATTCTCCTTCGGGCACAAGGTCAACCTGGTCCTCAAGGGGGCGGCATCCATCGTCGCCGGCCACCAGGATCCGGTGGCCATCTCCCCCTTCTGCGCGCCCAACCTGGCCATCGCCGGATCGGGCGACGTGCTCTCGGGCGTCATCGGCAGCCTCCTGGCCCGCAACCTCCCGCCATTGACCGCCGCACAGATCGGCGTGTATTGGCATGGGTATGCGGGCACACTGCTCGCCGGGGATTTCCCGGACCGGGGCAACACCCCCTTCGAGATTGCCGAACACCTGCCAACCGCCCTGAAGGAGTGGAAAAAATGCGTACAGCTCAAGATATCATGACCACGGCGGTCATCACCATCGGACCCGACGCCGACATCACCGAAGCCGCGAAACTTCTGCTCGACAAGGGCGTCAACGGCCTGCCCGTGACCGACGCCGAAGGCCGGCTCGTGGGCATCCTCTGCCAGAGCGACCTGGTCCGCATGCAGAAGAGCCTCCCCATCCCGTCCCTGTTCACCCTGCTGGACGGCTTCGTGCCCCTGTCCTCCTCCGCCCTCCTGGAAGCCGAGGTCAAGCGCATCGCCGCTTCGAAGGTGGCCGACGCCATGAGCACCAAGGTGGTCACCGTGTCCCCCGACACGACCATCGACGAGATCGCCACCCTCATGGTCGACCGGAAGTTCCACACCCTGCCCGTGACCAAGGGCGACCTGCTTGTCGGCATCGTCGGCATGCAGGACATCATCAAAACCCTGATGCCGCGCTCATGAACATCGTGCTGACCTCGCTGGAGGCGACCGCCGCCCTGGCCCGGGCGATGGCGGCCTGCATCGACAGGAGCCCCTTCCTTCCCGCCGTGCTCATGCACGGCCAGCTCGGCGCCGGCAAGACCACCTTCGTTCGCGAACTGGTCCAGGCCCTGCCCGGGAGCGACTCCGCCGAGGTCAGCAGCCCGAGTTTCAACCTGCTCAACCTCTACCCCACCAAACCGCCCGTGGGCCACTTCGACCTCTACCGCACCGAAGGTCAGGGTTTCAGCGCCGACCTGGAAGAGATCCTGCTCGCCCCGGACCATTTCTGCCTGGTGGAATGGGCCGACCATCTCCCGGCGGACTGCGTCCCCGACAGCTACATCAAGATGACCTGGACGGTGCAGGGCGAAAGCCGCTCCGTCGAACTTTCCGCCCACGGCCGCGAGGCGCAGACCGTTCTGGACTGCGTCCGGAACACCATGGAGGCATAGGCGGCTTCCGTGTCCCACAAGCGTCCCCTCGCCGAATCCCTGCGGCCCCAGTCCCTCGACGACTTCATCGGTCAGAGCCACTTCCGCCAGCGCCTGCGCACCCTGATGCAATCCAAGGGGCTGCCGAGCCTGTTGCTCTTCGGCCCGCCCGGCTGCGGCAAGTCCACGGTGGCCTTGCTCCTGGCCCAGCACACGGGCCGCCCCTTCGTGCGCGTCAGCGCGCCCGAGGTGGGCATCACGGCCCTGCGCAAGCAGATCCAGGACGTGGAAATCCTCATACTGGACGAGTTGCACCGCTACTCCAAGGCCCAGCAGGACTTCTTCCTGCCGCTCCTGGAGACCGGCGAACTGACCCTCATCGCCACCACCACCGAAAACCCGTCCTTCAGCGTCACGCGCCAGCTCCTCTCAAGGCTGCACGTGCTGCGGCTGCGGTCACTGGGGATGGCGGAACTGGTGGACGTGGGCAAACGGGGCATGGAGCGGCTCGAGTCCGTGATCCCGGAAAAGAGCCTGGAGCTGCTGGCCACCCTCTCGGGTGGCGACGCGCGGACCATGCTCAACCTGGTGGAATTTGCGGCGGGGCTGGAAGAGAAAGACCTCGAACTCGACCAGCTCAAGGCGCGCCTGCCGGAGATCGTACTGCGCGGGGACAGGGAGGGGGACTCCCACTACGAACTGGCCTCGGCCCTGATCAAGTCCATCCGCGGCTCGGACCCGGATGCGGCCCTCTACTACCTGGCCTGCCTGGTGGAGACGGGCGAAGACCCGCGCTTCATCTGCCGCCGCCTGATCCTCTCGGCGGCCGAGGACGTGGGCCTGGGCGACCCCATGGCCATGCCCCTGGCCGTGGCCTGCGAACAGGCCGTGGAGCGCATCGGCATGCCCGAGGGCTGGATTCCCATGGCCGAGGCCACGGTCTACCTCGCCCTGGCGCCCAAGAGCAACTCGGCCTACGCCGGCTACCTCTCGGCCCTGAAGGAAATCCGCACCAACGGGCCCAAGCCCGTCCCCCTGCACCTGCGCAATGCGTCCACGAGCCTGCAGAAGGAATGGGGCTACGGCCAGGGCTACAAATACCCCCACGCCTACCCAGAAGCCTGGGTCGAACAGGAGTACCTGCCCCCGGAACTCAAGGGGAGGTCATTCTACCAGCCCAAAAGCCAGGGCCACGAGGAGCGTCTGAACATGTGGACGCGCCGCCTCAAGGCCGCACGGACCAAGCCCAAGCCAAAGGAAGGCAAGGACTGGATGAGCTGAAGGTCCGGGGACTGCCTGCGAAATGTCACGACTGCGCCCCAGCCCGCGAAAGCCGCCGTCACTGGGGGCCTTCGCAGTCCGTCTTCATGGCGCGACTCTGCAAAACCTTACAAACATGGATCGCCGCGCTACGCTCGCGATGAACTGTGTACAACAATTCGTCATCGCGAGCGTAGCGCGGCGATCCATCTTCTTGAATCTAAAAAAAAACAAGTCCTGCCGCCCCAAGCCCGCCAGGAGCTGTCCGGTTCCGGTCCGGGCGGGGGGCGTCGACTGTCTGACTGAGCCAGGCATCGTTTGGTGAAGCGTTGCCCGTCGCGCTGCCCAGGCTTTGGGCTCCGGCACGCAACGCTTCACCTCTACGAGGCCCGCGAAGGAGTTTCGACGGCCCCCGTCCGGACCGGAACCGGACAGCGGCCGCCCAGGCACGCCCCCATCCTCTTCTCCCCCTCTCACATAACCAAAAATCATTCAGAAAAAGCCGAGTCCACACCCACCACCTCACGCCCCCGGCTTCTTCCCCATCTCCCCGAACAGCATCCGCTGCACGTCCGAGATCCGCGACCACCCGTCCCCCCG
>CALMTS010000376.1 GCA_937872685.1 uncultured Desulfomicrobium sp. | reverse complement strand
CCCCGTCGCAGCCTGCGGCAGCGCCACGTCCCGCCTCCAAGCAGCCAACCGCCGCACAACCTCCGGCAATCGATCCGCAGCCAACCCGCGAGGAGCCGCTGCCGCCAGTTCTGCGGGCATTGTTTCACGGGAAACAATCCCCGGTACGGACCATGTGGACGTACCAGGGTTTGTTTGCGGACATGCAGCAGGCCCGAGTCACGCCACGGCTCGAAATGTTCCGCAAAATCCAGGCAAGTGTGCGTTCGCACTTGAAGTGGGCCGAAAACGACATTTCCTCCTGGCCTCTCGATATTTCACCCCATCTGTTTCTTCATGGCGTGCGCTTCTTCAGACCCCGGATCATCATCTGCTTCGGCGCCGGCCCGGACCTCACCGGCATTTTCGGCGCGGAAACCGAACTCCTGCAAGGCTGCACCGTGTGTGCGCTGCCGGGTCTGGAAGGCATGGCGGCCGGGGACAAACAGTTGAAAAACGAAGCGTGGCAGGCCTTGCAGGCCATCCGCATCTGACCCGACCAATCCCTCAAATAATCGTACAGTCTTTTCTGAACGCAATTTCCGTGTTGCCCAGCAAAGCGCCTTGAGTTAGGTGAGTTCCATATCTACGTTTCACATGGAGCATCGCATGAAAATTCTCATCACGGGCGCGGCCGGGTTCATCGGCTTTCACCTCGCCAAGCGGTTCGCCGCAGGCGGAGCCGAGGTTTTTGGCATCGATAATCTCAATGATTACTACTCGGTACAGCTGAAAAAAGATCGTTTGAGGGTGTTGGAAAAGGAAACTAATTTTCGCTTCGAGCCCATCGACCTGGCGGACGGCGAGTCCCTGGAAGAAATCTTCAAGGCCTTCGGTTTCACCCACGTCGTCAACCTGGCGGCGCAGGCCGGGGTGCGCTACTCGCTCCTGAACCCCAAGTCCTACATCAACTCCAATATCGTGGGCTTTGCCAACCTTTTGGAGTGCTGCCGGCATCACGCCGTCGAGCACCTGGTGTACGCATCATCGAGCTCCGTGTACGGTTTGAACACGGCCATGCCCTTTTCGGTCCACGACAACGTCGACCACCCGGTCAGCCTGTACGCAGCCAGCAAGAAATCAAATGAGCTCATGGCCCACACGTACAGCTATCTTTACAAGCTGCCGACCACGGGATTGCGTTTCTTCACCGTCTACGGCCCCTGGGGACGGCCGGACATGGCGCTGTACCTCTTCACCAAAGCCATTTGCGAGGGCAAGCCCATCAACGTCTTCAACCACGGCAAAATGCGGCGGGACTTCACCTACATCGACGACATCGTCGAGGGAGTGTACCGCGTGGTCCACCGCATCCCAGAACCGAACCCGCTGTGGGACGGCAACAATCCGGACCCCGGATCATCCCCCGCCCCCTACAAGCTCTACAACATCGGCAACAACAACACCGTGGAACTGGAACGCTTCATCACCGTGCTCGAGGACGCCCTCGGCCAGAAGGCCATCCGGAACTACATGGATCTGCAGCCCGGGGACGTGCCTGCGACCTATGCCAACGTGGACGACCTGATCCGCGATGTCGGCTTCAAGCCGTCCACGACCATCGAGGAAGGGATCGAGCACTTCATCACTTGGTACAAGGACTATTACCGCAACTAGTTTCCCGTGAAACGTCAGAACCGGGAGGGCTCACCTTTGGCGCAGACAATCGTTTTGGCGAATCAGAAAGGCGGCGTCGGCAAGACCACCACCACCGTGAACCTGGCGGCATCGCTGGCGGCCATGGAACGGCGCGTGCTCGTTATCGACTGCGATCCGCAGGCCAATGCTTCAAGCGGCCTCGGCGTGAATGTGGGGGAAGTCCGTAACTCCGTGTACCAGGCGCTCTTTGACCCCCGGGAAGCAAACCGGGGCATCGTCGGAACGGACATGGAATACCTGAAAATCCTGCCGTCGACACCGGATCTGGTCGGAGCTGAAATAGAACTGAGCGAAGAAAAGGACAGGGAATTCATCCTGCGCGCAATCGTGGAGCAGGTCGGGAAGGATTACGACTATATCCTCATCGACTGCCCCCCCTCCCTGGGGCTGATCACCATCAACGCCCTCTGCGCAGCGACATGGCTCCTGGTTCCGCTGCAATGCGAATATTACGCCATGGAAGGCATCGCACAACTGATGAAGACCTACTCTCTGGTCAAGGAGAGGCTCAACCCGAGGCTTGAAATACTGGGCATCCTGCTGACCATGTTCGACAAACGCAACAAGCTCTCCTTCATGGTCGAACGCGAGGTCCGGGACCATTTCGGAGAGCTTGTCTTCACCACGGCGATTCCGAGGAACGTGCGCCTTTCAGAGGCTCCGAGCCATGGCCTTCCGGCCATCCTTTACGACATCCGCTCCCTGGGGACGCAGTCGTACATCGCCCTGGCCCAGGAAATCATCGAACACAGGCGGCTTCAGCCGCAGGCACAGGTCAAATGAGGCGTGCAGGTGACCGTGACCTTGTCCTTGAAATGCCGTTTGGTGATGCGCGAACTGCATTCGGCGCACTGAAAGGACAACAGGCCGCCCATGTTGGCGGCGCGCAGGATGAACTTCCGCGGGTCGTCGGCCTGCCAGTCGGCGGTGGAAGCGCCACAGGTCTCGCAGGTCACGTCCGTGGGCAGATCATAGCGCAGGTCCCAATATTTCACGAGGAGATCATAGTCCGCCATGGGCTCTGGGACGGACTTCTCCGCAGGGTAGAGTTTGTCAAGAACACCGAGGACATGTGTGCAGACATGTTTCCACATCTCCTCTTCCAGGAAGACGCCCTGGGGCTGGCCCTGGGCATCGACAACATATCGGATGGCCGTTTCCTTGTTCACATGGACTCCAGATGTTGAAGGTTCAGTCCGAAAGATTGTAAATACGAAACGCGAAGGGTCAACGTCCCCTGATGCAAACATCCGCGGGTAGATTATGACACTCAAGAAACGTGGTCTCGGACGAGGGCTTGATGTACTCATCAAGAGCCGCAATGTCGAACCCGAACATGAAGCCGAAATCGTGAACCTCAGCGTTGAGGCCCTGAGCCCCAACGTGCACCAGCCCCGCCACCACTTCGACCAGGCGGCCCTGGAAGAGCTGGCCGCGTCCATCAAGGCGCAGGGGCTGATCCAGCCGGTGCTGGTCCGGCCGCTCCGCGAACCCGGCAAATACGAAATCGTCGCCGGCGAGAGACGCTGGCGGGCCAGCACCATGGCAGGCCTGCGAAGCATCGACTGCATCGTCCGGCAGATGGACGATTATGAGAGCATGGCCATCGCCCTCATCGAAAACCTGCAGCGCGAAGACTTGAACCCCATGGAAGAGGCCCGCGCCCTGGGGCAGATCAAGACCCATTTCGAAATCACCCAGGACGAACTGGCCGACAAGATCGGCAAGAGCCGTCCGGCCGTGACCAACAGCCTGCGTTTGCTGCGGCTCCCTGACTCCGTGCAGCAGATGCTGGAAAGCAACACCCTCTCCGCGGGACATGCCCGTGCGCTACTCGGCCTGAACGACGGCGCCGAGATGGAAGAAGCGGCGCGGATGATCGTGGCCAGAGGGCTCAATGTCCGTGCCACGGAAGAACTGATCAAAAAAATGAAGGCCGCCAAAACCCGCAAAAAAGAGGGGGCCGCACGGCAGAAACCCGTGGCCGAGGATATTGCCCGGGCCATCACGGACCTGGGCCAGAGCTTCAAGGTGAAGCACACCGGATCGCTCAAAAAAGGTAAAGTCGTCCTCTCCTACGCCAACAGCGAAGAACGGGAGAGGATCGCAGCACTACTCGAACGCATGGCAAAGGAGCGGCAGCAATGAACCTGGCCTTCAACGCATCCAGAATGATCGGATCCAGGGTGCTCATCATCGGGGACATCATGCTCGACCAGTACCAGAAAGGTGTTGTGGAGCGGATTTCCCCCGAAGCCCCCGTGCCCATCGTCAAGGTTACGGACCAGGTCTTCAAGATAGGCGGTGCTGGCAACGTGGCCCAGAACGTGGCCACCCTGGGAGGCAAGCCGACGCTGATCAGCCTCTGCGGCGACGACACCTACGGCCATCACCTTGCCGATATCTGCGGAGGGCTCAAGGTGGAGTGCCATCTGATCCGTTCCGACTTCCGGGAGACGACCCTCAAAACCCGCATCATGGCCGCACACCAGCAGATGCTGCGCGTGGACCGGGAGACGGACCGCCCCCTGGACGACCTCGAGTTCTCGAAGCTCGTCGCAGCCGTGGAGGCCAGGATCGACGCCTTCGACACCGTCATCCTCTCGGACTACGGCAAGGGCGTCATCTCGGAAAAATTCCTGGGCTGGTTCAACGGGCGCAGGAAACCGGAACAGAAGGTCATCCTCGATCCCAAAACCTGCAACTTCCCCTACTACTCGGGCCTTTACAGCATGACGCCGAACACGAAAGAGGCTTCCGAGGGTGCGGAAATGCCCATCAAAGGACGTGAAGACATTATTGCCGCCGGCCGCAAGATCATCAGCCAGAACAAGCTGCAGACGCTGGTCATCACCCTCGGCGGGGACGGCATGGCGGTTTTCCTGCCCGGTGTGGGCGTCTTCCACCTGCCGACCATGGCCAAGAAGGTCTTCGATGTGACAGGCGCCGGCGACACGGTCATCGCCGTCATCGCCCTCGGATTGAGTTCCGGACTGGATCTGCTGAGTTCGAGCATCCTGGCCAACTGCGCTGCCGGTCTCGTCGTGGGTCAGGTTGGGGCCGTCGGTGTGACGCAGGAAGAGCTGACCGAGGGCCTGAGCGCATGGACCTCAGTCCGCCACGAAAAATGGTGCGACCTGTAGCGCAGGCCGCACCATGTGAAACGACTCCCTCTCTAGCCCTGGATGCTGCATTCCCCGCCGCAGCAGGGGCCGCCAAGACCATCATAGGCGAACAGTATTCTCCTTTCCTTCACGATTCGATCCTCACCCAGCGGCGGACACGGATGCTCCGCCGCCAGGGCGGGGAGATCCTTCCACAGCGGGACGGCATGGAAGCCCTGCGCGACAACTTCTCCCGTCCGGGCCTCGACCAGAAACAACTCCATGGAATCCGTGACCGCGACCAGCGGAAACGGGGCGGGAAGGTGTATCCGGGCCGCGGCGACGCTCTCCCGGACGAAAGTGCCGACTTCCCCGGGGCAGAAGAACAGGGCCAGGAGTGGGTCGCCCCCGGGGCCAAACACGGCAAGGTCCACCGCCGCCGACTTCATTTCTCCTGCGACTTCATACGCAATTTCGTATTTAGGATGGATGGAGGTCCGAGGATATTTCCTGTCTTCGACCAGCATTCGCGCCAGGGCCTGACGCAGGTCTTCGTAGGTCGTATCCATGATCTCCCGTCCGGTAAGATAATCGGTGATCACGCGATTCAAGCTGACTTCATGCATACAGGCCTCCAGTGTTGCTCTCACTCATGTAAGCCTTCGGGAAAAAGGGGCAAGAGCTTCACGAGAAGACGCGTTGACCGACACACATCCATGGGATAGTAACACGGCAAAATCCCAGGAAGTTATCCATGCAAGACCTGTTTTTTCTGAAATGCGTCGACCATATCCATGGCGGATTGTGCAATGGTTTGACGAGATTTTCCGGCCCCAGCCGCGCGGCGTTGATCTATGCGCTCGACAGGGGCGGACCCGTGCGGGTGCACGATCCGCTCGATCTGCTGCGCGGACACGAGCCGCGTCTCAAGGAACTGTACCTCAAGGAACGGTTCTGGGCGGAACAATCCGGAGGCGGGACACCGGAAGAAGCGGTGCAGTGCAGGAACCTGGACCTTGCCGGACTCGTCTCCTTCGGCGGGAGCTACCGGGACATCCAGCACCAGATGTGGTTTACGGAGCAGCACCTGGACATGTGCTCAACAGGCCCCACGGAAAGGTGGCTGGAGTACGCATGCAGGCTCATGTCCCAAGACATGGGGACACGCAGCATCCTGGACCTGGAGACGTCCGGGTACGTGCTGCAGGATTTCGCAACCCACGCAGTGCGGGACCACGTCGTCGATATCCGAAACCTGAGCGTCGGACCTGACACGCGGCTGCGCATCTACCCTATCCTGGAAGCCATCCTGAGCATCTCCAAAACTCAGGAAGAGGGCAAATGGCCATGCGGGGACCTCATCTTTGTAGAGCCGGCCTACATCGACAGAGTGCATTACCTGGCGACCTTCGGGGAATTCGAACGTCCGGCGATGAAAGACATCAAGCACATCAGGAAGCTTCTGCAGTCGGTAGAGGGCAACCGCCACAAACTGGTCAGCGACGGGCAGAAGATCATCGGGATCGGAACGGGCAGGATGCCCGATTTCTCGGTGACGGCCGAATTCCGGGGCCGGCACGGTTTCATCCGGGTCCAGGACGAAACCATCTGCAGTTTCGCCGACGGAGGATACCACTCCTCTTCGCGCAAGGCCAACCTGGTCCAACTGGAGGAGGCGCTGCTGGAACTCAACCTGGAATCCAACAAAATCTACTCCATCATGAAGGCGGTCGGAACGCTGGTCAGCAGCGCCCAGGAACGAAAGCACGGCTGCGCCCTGGTGCTCGACTACGGCAGCCCCCTGGCCAGCATCTCGGGTCAGCATCTGGAATCGCCCCTGGACCTCAAGCGCCACATGGACATGGACCTCGCCACAGCCCTGGCCAAGGTCGACGGCGCCTTGCACATCGACATGATGTACCTCAAGCTCCATGCCTTCGCCACGCTCCTCGACGGCCGGGCCGTTGCCGGGGAGAACAGGGCCCGGGGGGCGCGCTTCAATTCGGCCCTGCGGTTCACGGCCGAGCACGAGCAGGTCATTGTGGTTGTGGTCAGCTCCGACCGCCCCATCTCAATCATCCAGCACGGAACGGAACTCAAGGCCGCCTGCGACTGGGTACCCAGATATCAATGTCTCTCGGACCCCCCTACCCTCGAAAAATGGGTCGAAGACGCCATTTCCTGACGCCTGCCCTCACGCATACAGACTGCAGATCAGCAGACGCAAAGACCGCTCCAACGCATCGCATTCGGCATCCGGAATCTTCTCTCCGCCCTCGCGGATATGCAGAATGTCCATGGCCTTGTCTTTTTGCGTGGCGATCTTGGCAAAGATGAGGTCGATGCCCAACCGGTAGAGGGAGAGGGAAACGGTGGCCAGCAGTCCCGGCACGTCCGGAGCCTGGATGGAGAGAACCGTGTGAAAATCCGAGGCATCATTGTCCAGGTGAACCTGCACCAGCTCCTGATCCAGGGCAAAGACCTTCTTCATGCGCGGGGCAACCTGCACAGGCAGGCGGTCCAGTCCTGTCTCGTCGCGGAAAAGACGGCCCAGGCTGCCCTGGAAAGCCTGCATGGTCTCCTCGGCATAGAGCAGGTCAAGAGGTTCCGTGACCCAGAACACGTCCACAACAGTCCTGTCATCCCATACGCACAGTTCCGCCCCCAGGACTGACAGGCCATGCCTGTCCAAGGCGGCGCACACACGGGCAAAAAGGCCGGGGCGGTCCGTCGAGATGAGAGTCAGCCGCAAGGAACGCGTGCTGGGCTTATGCTCCCAGGCTACGCGAAAGAGGCGAGGCTCCGGTTCTTGGAAAAATTCATGCACCAGGCCTATGTGCTCGACAATGCGCTTGGGACTTGTCTGCATGAGGTACCGGGGCGGCATGAGGGAGAGAAATCGTTCGAATTCCGATACGGAAAAATGGGCTGGGCGTTGCGCTCGCAGGCTGTCACGCAGCCTGCTCAGTTTATGCACCCGGTTGTCTTCGGAGAAGAACCCGCGTTCGAGAACCTTGCGCGTCTTGAAATAGGTTTCGCGCAGCAGATTTTCCATCCAGGGGTTCCAGGCTTTCGGCCCGGTGGCAATGGAATCGGCCCAGGTCAGAAGCGTCAGGAGTTGCAGGCGACGGACGTCGCCAAGTTCTGCAGCCAGGGCATGGATGACGGACTCTTCGCCCAGGTCGCGACGTGTGGCCGTATGAACGAGGAGCAGATGACGCTCGATGAGAAACGCGCATTCCTCGGCGAAACCGGCCTCAAAGCCAAGCCGCCCGAGAATCAGTCGACAGGCCTCGGCCCCTTTGCGCGCATGGTCGCCGTTGCCCTTGGCAATGTCGTGTAACAGGGCCGCCCAACGCAGGCAGGGGTCCGCGCGGTGAACGGCGAGTTCCCCGCCCAGAAATTCGTGATCACTGTCGAAAAGCGCCAACTGGCGAACCGTCTCGACCAGATGGGGACCCGCAGGGAGTTTGTGGTACGCGTCGAACTGCACCAGGTTTTCGATATCCGCGAATTCAGGCAAAAAAATCCGCAAAAAACCGACTTCAAGCATCTGCTCCAGGGCATGCGGGGCCAGAGGGCCGCACAGGATGGCTTCGAAGCGGGCGGCTATGGCGTGTTGCCAGCGAGGATCCGACGCAAGATCCGCAAAACGGTCCTGGATGATGCGCCGCGTGTGCCAGCCGATGGGCACGCCCGTTTGCGCGCTGTGACGGAAAAGTTCGAGAATATTGGCAGGGTCGCTCACGAGGACGGAAAAATCGAGCCCCACATCCGCACCGCCTCCGCGGCCATCGACGAGAGCCTGCGCCTTGCCCAGGCAGAGGCGGCAGAGCAGGCTGATCTCGGTCATGGACCTGTGCAGGTCCGAAAGAAAGTTCTCCACTGCCCCGCGCTCGCTGGCCTGGCCGTAGCCGAGTTCCTCGGCCAACCCCGGCTGAAGTTCCAGATGCAACACGTCGTTCTTGCGCCTGCCAAGACGGTGCAGGGCAACCCGGACCCGGGAGAGCAGGCTGGCGCACTGACCAAGGGCCGCGGCCTCGGATGCGGACAGAAACGGCGGCTCCTCGCCCTTGCAGCGCCATACGGTTTCGAGCCAGTGAATGGTCTGCAGATCCCGCTGCCCTCCCCTGCCCTCTTTCAGATTCGGTGCGAGAAGGTGCGAAGTCTCTCCGAAGCGGCGATGCCGTTCCTCGTGACGCCCGGCCAGCCAACGGACCAGCTCGGCGCGCGCAGGCGGAACAAGCTCGTGCCAAACCGCCTGCTGCAGCCGGGCAAATGCCTCCGGGGAGCCGAAGAGGCGCCTGGCATCCAGCAGGGAGCAGAGAACCTCGAAGTCCGTTGAAGCAAGCTCCATGGTTTCGGCGAGGGTCCTGACGCCGTGGCCGACATCGAATCCGTTGTCCCACAGGGGCAGGAAAAGGGCCCGGGCCAAAGACTCCGTGTCGAAAGAAACGTTTTCAGGCAGGCAGACGAGAAGGTCGATGTCTGAAAAAGGATAGAGTTCCTGGCGTCCGTAGCCGCCCAGAGCCACGAGCAGGAATCCGCCCTCCGAGGCAGGCAGGGTCGCGCATGTCTGGCAAATCCACTGATCGACCTGCGAAGAAAACCACGCAGGGGAATGGGCTGTATCCATCGCCCCTGCGCGGTAGACATCGCGGGCCTGTCGCAATGCTTCGATATTCATGGGAAAAGGGCGGCCTGAGGCCGCCCGGGATCACAGGGCCGAACCGCCGGACTCGCCGGTGCGGATGCGGATGGCGTTGTCGATGGTAGAGATGAAGATCTTGCCGTCGCCGATCTTACCTGTCTTGGCCGCGGCCTGGATGGTTTCCAGAGCCTGGTCGAGAATCTCGTCGTCAATGACGATCTCGATCTTGACCTTGGACACGAAGTCCACCTGGTACTCTGCTCCCCGGTACACTTCCTTGTGTCCGCGCTGGCGGCCGAAGCCCTTCACTTCCGTGACGGTCATGCCCTGGATGCCCATGGACGTCAGGGATTCCTTGATTTCGTCAAGCTTGTAGGGCCTGGTGATTATTTCAACTCGTTTCATGATTCCTCCAAAGGATTGGCGAGTTAGGCCTGATAGGCCGATTCGCTGTGCAGAGCCACATCCAGTCCGGCCTCTTCCTCTTCATCGGTGACGCGCAGGGGCACAATGGCGCCGACGATCTTCAGCAGAACATAGGTGACGATGAAAGAAAAGGCGCAGGTGGCCACGACGGAGACAAACTGGATCCAGAGCTGGCCGGGATTGCCGTAGAAAAGACCGTCCGCGCCCGCAGAATTCACGGCAGTAGTCGCGAAAAGCCCGGTGGCCAGGGCGCCCCAGATGCCGCCGACACCATGGATGCCGACAACATCGAGGCTGTCGTCATAACCGAAACGGGATTTGAGGCTTACGCCCAGGTAGCAGAAAATGCCGGCCCCGAGTCCGATAAGAACCGACGGCACCACGCCGACAAACCCGGCGGCAGGGGTGATGGCCACCAGGCCGGCCACGGCGCCGGAGGCCGCGCCAAGGGTCGTGGGCTTGCCGTGGAACTTCCATTCAATGAACAGCCAGGACAGCATGGCCGTAGCGGCAGCCATGTGGGTTGTGACAAATGCGCTGCCGGCCAGTTCATTGGCCGCCAGGGCGCTGCCGGCGTTGAAGCCGAACCAGCCGAACCACAGGAGGGCCGTGCCGATCATGGTCATGGGCAGGTTATGCGGCAGGAAGGAACGCTTGCCCCAGCCCTTGCGTTTGCCGATCACCAGGGCCGCGGCCAGAGCCGCGCTGGCGGAACTCATATGGACGACGGCACCGCCGGCGAAGTCGAGGGCGCCCATCTTGAACATCCAGCCCCCGCCCCAGACCCAGTGGCACAGCGGCGCGTACACGAAGGTGCACCACAGGACGATAAAGATCAGAAACGCCGAGAAGCGCATGCGCTCCGCGAATGCGCCGGAGATCAGCGCCGGGGTGATGATGGCGAACATGCACTGGAAAATCATGAAGACCATGTGCGGAAGGTTGGTGGCGATGGATTCGTGGGGCTGCATGCCCACACCTGACAGGGCCAGGAAATCGAAGCCCCCGATGATGCCGTTCAAATCCGTGCCGAAGGACAGGGAATACCCCCAGAACATCCAGACCAGGGAGATGACGCCTATGGCGGCGAAACTCTGCATCATGGTGCCAAGAGCATTTTTGGAGCGGGTCATACCCGCGTAGAAAAGGGCCAACCCGGGGGTCATGAACAAGACCAGGGCTGAACAAAGAATAATAAAAGCGGTATCTGTAGGATTCACTATGCACCTCCATTTTTGTTGCTTCTGAGCAAGGACGGTGCCATGAATTTTTATGCTCTAAATTCAATATGTTAAAAGCTGAATACCATGCCCGGACACGTCGCGTGGATACAAATTCGTACAAGAAAAATGAAAAATTTCCTATTTTTGTAAAATCATTTTGACATGGACAGCCCTTCGATTGTTAGAATCTACATTTTCGTAGCCAAACCGGAATAAAAACCGCCATCAATGATAATTCCAAAAGAAAAAAGGAAGGCTTTTTATCTCTTCCGAACCGAAGAGGCAGGATCACGGATTCCGAAAAAGGAAACACCCAAAAAATCAATGCAAAAAAACATAACAGGGGCGATGAGAACGAACCAAAAATGGAAACAAAAATGTCAATTACGATAACTATACCGAATTATTCATTTTTTATAAGCCAAGCCTTGCGGCACTGCCCAGACAAAAGCCACGACGAGCAATGCGAAACAAAATATACACAAATGTTAAATATCAGCAAAAATGACAGAGAAATGTGGCTAAATTTTTACAATTAGCGCAGGCCAACATCTGCTCAAAAACA
>CALMTS010000375.1 GCA_937872685.1 uncultured Desulfomicrobium sp. | reverse complement strand
CGGCAATACATGGGTGTGGGTGGTCGAGGGCTCTAAAGTGGATTTTGTCACTGTCGAACTTGGGGCGAGTGACCTTGATGGATTTGTGCAGATACGCAAGGGGCTGCGACCAGGCCAGAGGGTCGTGTCACACAGCAGGTCCACGCTTTCGGCTGGAAGCAGCATCGAGGTTGTGGATCGCATCCCGGGAGCACCGCAATGATCAGTCTGGCAGGACGTGACATTCTTCATTCATGGGGAAAGTTCGTCTTTACCGGGGTGGGGCTTGGCTTGCTGATCGGGGTGACACTCTCCATGGCGGGCATTTATCGCGGCATGGTCGAGGACGCGAAGATCCTTCTGGATAACAGCGGGGCGGATATTTGGGTTGTTCAGCAGGATACCCTGGGGCCATATGCTGAGTCTTCAACGATTCCGGATGACGTCTATCGTTCGATTCTTGGCATGGAGGGCGTGGAGAGAGCCGCGAACGTGACCTACCTGACAATGCAGGTCCGTCATGACGGTGGTGACGTACGGGCCATGGTTGTCGGGGTGGTGCCGGGAGGTCCCGGAGAACCGGGGCAGCCCATTTCCCTGGTGGCCGGACGACACATAACCCGAAGTCACTACGAAGCGGTCGCCGATCTCAAGACCGGCTTCCGGCTGGGACAGCGCATCGTGATTCGCAGAAATGTCTATACGGTGGTCGGCTTGACCAGACGAACAGTTTCCTCGGGCGGCGATCCAATGGTCTTCATTCCGCTTAAGGACGCCCAAGAGGCTCAGTTTCTCAAGGACAATGATGCAATAGTACGCTCCCGTCGGCGGACATCGCAGAATCCGGCGTTCAATCGGCCGATTCCCGGCCTTCTTGATGCGGTCATCGAGTCTCAGTCCTCGAACGCCAACGTCAATGCCGTCCTGGTTCGACTTGCGTCGGGCCATGTGCCGGAAGAGGTGGCGAAGTCCATTCAGCGATGGAACAGATACCAAGCCTACACGCGGGCGCAGATGGAGGAAATTCTTGTCGACAAACTCGTGGCTACCTCAGCCCGTCAAATCGGCATGTTTCTGGTCATATTGTCCGTGGTCAGCGCCGCCATTGTTGCGTTCATCATCTACACTCTGACCATGGGCAAGATTCGGGAGATCGCCGTGCTGAAGCTCATCGGGACACGCAACAGGACCATTGCCTCTATGATCCTGAAACAGGCGCTCGGGCTTGGTCTTATCGGCTTCGTGGTCGGCAAGATCGCCGCCACGCTGTGGGCTCCCATTTTTCCGAAATATGTGTTGCTCCTCCCGGAAGACGCCGCGCGAGGCCTTTTTGCGGTCATGCTCATTTGCTCGTTGGCCAGTGTCATGGCGATTCGAGCGGCCCTCAAGGTCGACCCGGCTGAAGCAATTGGAGGGTAATATGTCCGGAATACGCATCGAAGACGTGCGAAAACGCTACGGAACAGGTGATACGGCCGTTGACGCCTTGAAGGGGGTGGACATGGTCGTTGGGCCAGGAGAAGTGGTCGGCCTCATAGGCCCGTCCGGTTCAGGAAAGAGCACTCTGCTCAAATGCCTTGGGGCGGTCATCGAGCCGAGCGCCGGGAAGATGACGCTGGGGGATGATGTCATTTTTG
>CALMTS010000374.1 GCA_937872685.1 uncultured Desulfomicrobium sp. | reverse complement strand
AGCAGATGGATGTCCATGGGCTTGGGCACATAGGCATCCATGCCGTTGGCCAGGAAGCGCTCCCGGTCGCCGTGCATGGCGTTGGCGGTCACGGCGATGATGGGGGTCCGGGCGTGGGCCGCGAACTCAGGGGCGTTGCGGATGATGCGCGCGGTCTCGACGCCGTCCAGCCCGGGCAGGTGAATGTCCATGAGGATGCAATCGAAGGCGCTCTCGCCCAGGATGCGCAGCGCTTCCACACCCGTCATCGCGACACGCACGCGAAACCCCGATTTTTCCAGGAACGAGGTGATGGTTTTGCGGCTGAACAGGTCGTCTTCGACCACCAGGATGCGCAGCCCCGGCCCTCTTGCCGATTTCGCTTCAACGGCCGCCGCCGGCTCGGGCTGCTGGTCGTCGGGCAGCCCGAAGGGGAGGGTTACGGCCATGGCCGTGCCTTCCCCCGGACGGCTGCGGGCTTCGATGCGGCCGCCCATGAGTTCGACCAGGCGGCGGACGATGGCCAGTCCCAGCCCCACACCACGGTTGCAGGCCTGGGAGAGTTGCTCGAAAGGTTCGAAGATGAGGGAAAGCTTGTCTTCGGGGATGCCGCATCCGCTGTCGCTCACCCGGAACATCACGTTCAGTCGTCCGCGCGCGTCGGATCCGAGCAGGGACGCCTCCACCCTGACATAGCCGCGCTCCGTGAATTTGAGGGAATTGCCGACAAGGTTGAGCAGGATCTGCCGCAGCCGCGTTTCGTCCCCAACGAGTTTTTCGGGCAGGAGCGGGTCGAGTTCGAAGCTGGCCCTCACGTCTTTCCTGGAGCTCAGGGGCTTGAAGATATCCAGGACCGAGGACCTGACCTCGTTCAGGGAGAAGGGGGCTTCATGCAGCGGAAGCCGCCCCGCCTCCACCCGGGAGAGGTCCAGGATGTCGGACAGAAGACGGGTCATGCGTTGGGCCGCCTGAATGGCCATGTGCACGTATTCGCTCTGCTCCGCGTTCAATTCCGTGGTGTTCATGAGCTGGAGCATCCCCAGGATGCCGTTCAATGGAGTGCGGATTTCGTGGCTCATGTTGGCCAGGAATTCACTCTTGGCCTGACTGGCGGCCTCGGCTCTGATCCCGGCCAGACGGAGGGATTCCTCGGCTTCCCTGCGCAGCCCGATGTTGACAAGCATGCGGGCGAACATGGCGAGGAGGATGTGTTCATCGCCGCAGCAGGGGCGGGTCCGCCGGATGGAATCGAAGCCGACGCAACCGACGCATGCTTCGCCTCGCATCATGGGCACGGTCAGCAGACTCCGGATGCCCTGGGCTTCAAGGACCTCTCGCATGGGTCCGGGGGGCAGGGCGGACACGTCCTCCACGTGGTGGGGCTGGCCCTGGGAAAGCAGTTCGATCCCCTCGCGGATGCTTTCCAGGGGAAGTGCCTGCAGGTTCCCGATCTGGGACGATACGCCGGGGGCGCACCATTCGTGACTGTTGACGGCGATGCCGCGATCGAAGTGGAATTCGAAGATGAACGCCCGGTCCGCATTGACGAATTTGCCCATTTCCTCAAGGCAGGCCTGGACGGCCGTGTCGACGTCGTGCAGCGGGATGTTGATGCAGGTCGTCGCGACATTGACGAGGACGCGCTGGAACAGGTCCTGCCGCCTCCCGGATTCCTCCGCCTCCTTTTTCTCGGTGATGTCGCGGACCGCGATCATGACCCCGGCGCACTGGCCGTTTTGGTCGAACAGGGGGCTTTTGATCGTACTCACCCAGATGGTGCGGTCCAAACCGGTGACGAGTTCCTCGGTTTTCCGCGTACTGCGTGTCACCATGACTTCTTTGTCCAGGTCACGGTAGGCGGCCGCCTGCTC
>CALMTS010000373.1 GCA_937872685.1 uncultured Desulfomicrobium sp. | reverse complement strand
GATGGCGAGCATCAGCAGCAGGCCCAGGGTGATGCCCGGGATGAACCCGGCCATGAACAGCCTGGCCGCCGACTCCTGGGTGGCTGCCGCGTAGACGAGCATGACGATGGACGGCGGGATGAGAATCCCGAGCGTCCCGGCGTTGCAGATGACGCCGGCGGCGAAGCTCTCGGGGTAGCCCGAGCGGACCATGCCGCCGATGACGATGCTGCCGATGGCCGCCACCGTTGCCGGCGAGGAGCCGGAGACGGCGGCGAAGAGCATGCAGGCCAGGACCGAGGCCATGGCCAGACCGCCCTTGACGTGTCCGATGCAGTCCAGGGCGAAGTTGATGAGCCGCTTGGCCACGCCCCCCGTGGACAGGAACTGGGAGGACAGGATGAAGAAGGGGATGGCCAGCAGGGTGTAATGTTCGGAAACCGACTCGAAGAGCTTCAGGGCGATGGACGCCAGGGAGTCGTGGGAAAAGAACAGGATCGTCGTGATGCTCGAAAGCCCCAGGGCGATGGCGATGGGCATGCCCGTGGCGATGAACAGGAAGAGCAGCGTGAAGAGTGCAGCAGTGGTCATTCGTCGTCTCCATCCAGGGCCGTGCCCTCTTTTTGGGCCAGGTACATGCTGTCCTTGGCCTCATCCAGAAGTTTGAAGCCCTCTGCCCGGCCGCGGATGACGGCCCAGAGCAGGTCCAGCAGGCGCACGGCCATCATGACCATGCCGACGAACAGGATGCTGTTGGCGATCCATTTGGGAACGGGGATGTCCTCCAGGTCAATGCCCACGCTTTTGAGCTTGCTCAGGTAGGCCCAGCTGCCGATCAGAAAGAGGCCGCAATAGACCAGGCACAGGATGATGGCCACGATCGCGACGGCGCGCCGCACATGGCTCGGAAAGAGCTTGACCAGGGCATCGACGCCGATGTGCGAACCGACCTTGATGCCGTAGGACACGCCGAACATGACCATCCATCCCGAGAGCAGCAGCGTCAGTTCCTGGGCCCACTGGAGGCCCACGCCGAGTCCGAAGCGGAAGAACACTTCCACAAAAACCAAGAGTGTCATGGAAGCCAGGAGGAGGGAAATGATCCCCTCCTCCAGCTTGTTGATGAAGGTACTCATGATGCCTGGAGACTAGTTGTTGGAAGCGATGGCGGCTTCGAGGTTTTCCTTGCCCACGGCGTCCTCGAACTTCTTCCAGACAGGCTTCATGGCCTCGACCCACAGGGCGCGTTCTTCGTCCGTCAGGGTGATGATCTCGGAACGCTTGGAGTCGATGATGCGCTGCTTGTCGTTCAAGTCCTTGCGGGCGGCGGCCTCGTTGCCCACCGCGATGGACTCCTTCAGGCACTCCTCGAGCACGGGGCGGATGTCGGCCGGCAGGCCTTCCCAGAACTCCGTGGTGCTGACCACGAGGTAGTCGAGGATGCCGTGGTTGGTCTCGGTGATGTACGGCTGAACCTCATAAAATTTCTGGGAGTAGATGTTGGACCAGGAGTTCTCCTGGCCGTCGATGGCCTTGGTCTGCAGCAGGGTGAAGACTTCGGCGAAGGGCTTCTTGAGCGGCATGGCGTTGACGGCCTCGAACTGCGCGGCAAGGACGTCGGAGGTCATGATGCGGAACTTCTTCTGGGCCGCATCGGCGGGAACGCGGATGGGGCTGTTGGCGGAGATCTGCTTCATCCCGTTATGCAGATATTCCAGGCCAATGATGCCCTTGTCCTTCATGGAAGTGAGCAGAGCGCGGCCGTTGGGGCCCTGCTGGAACTTGTCGATGGCCGCCATGTCCTTGAACAGGAAGGGCAGGTCGTAGATTTGCAGGAGGGGAGTGTACTTCTGGAACTTGGAAAGGGCCGGCGCGAGGAGGTGCACGTCGCCCAGGAGCAGGGCTTCGAGTTCCTTGCCGTCACCGAAAAGCTGGGAGTTGGGATAGACCTCGACCACGACCTTGCCGGCCAGGCGCTCGGCCACGAGATCGCGGAATTTGTTGGCCTGGATGCCCTTGGGGGTGTCCTCGGCCACGACGTGGGAGTACTTGATCACGATGGGAGCAGCGAAGGCGGACGCAGCACACAGAAAAACCGCACCCACCGCTAACGCAAGAATGGTCTTCATTTTCAACATTCCAAATACCCTCCATACGGTTAGATTTGTTTGCGCATCTGTACTCTGAGCGCCCTTCCTGCGCAAGGTATTATGATTTTTTCACCGTTTTTTTTCGCAACCGAACAAAAAATGATATCCTTTGAACTGTTCGCACAACCAATCAGAGTTCGTGACAAATTTATCACAACGTATATACATTGATTATTCAATTTATTTATTTCAAAAATAATAACATATATTATTTAATACGAAATAATAGCGGATAAATTAACCACAATATATCAATGATACGGCATTTGAAAATCTGTTTTGCATCAAAAATACTTCAAACAAACGAGACTGCTGAGTCCGTTTTTTCGGACAAATCGATAATCAAGAATGCATTTCAAAAACCACTCAAATGAAGATTCGTCACCATGAAACTCACCATTTCTCTAGAAGAGCGAAATTTATTCGTCATGAGCCCGCAATCCGGCTGCAGGATGAGGAAAAGGCGGCCAAAGCCTTGAACTGCCGGCTGAAACCGCCTTTGGGCAGCCCTTTCAGGATCGAGGAGTCCGTAAGTTGTCGGCAGACACGTACGTGAACGATACCGGGATGGCCGAATCCGGTCTTCAGGAGTACTGGGTGGGGCAACCCAATCGCTCTTTGGCTGCGTTCAAGCGACGCAATTTTTCCCCTGTGGAGCGATACCTGAAAAATGATTCATCTTGCAGCGTGGAGAAATAACATGTATTTTGACTACATTTACAGCATCGCCTCATATGTGGAGAGGCGATTATTTCCCGAGGCCTGAAAAGTCGGTTTCACGGCCCATGCCACACCATCCCGTGGCGCGCTTTTGCAATGACCGGAAAGCAACTATGAGGGATCTGCCGATGGTGCCTGAACATCAATCGAACCTGTCATGGATCTTGAGGCTGTTGGCATTCGCGGGACTGGTGTCCCTGGCCGTTACCCTGGCGGCCTGCAGGAACGAGGACACGGCGCCGACCGCAACAGCCGCGGCGCCTCGTGTTTCGGTGACGGAGGTCGCCCCGCGGGACGTTCCGGTGGACTTCGAATACGTCGCCAGGACCCAGAGTTCGCATCTGGTCAACATTCAGGCGCGGGTCAGCGGTTTCCTGGAACGGCGGATGTACACCGAAGGTGCGGTGGTGAAGGAAGGACAGGTCCTCTTCAAGATGGATGACAGGCCTTTCAGGGTCCAGCTCACCCAGGCCGAAGCCGCCCTCGCCAAACAGGTGGCCGCCTTTGAAACAGCCCGGCTGAACCTGGCCCGGACCAAGCCCCTGGCGGAACAGAACGCCCTTTCCCAGAAGGATCTCGACGACGCGACCGGCCAGTTCCACTCGACGGCCGCCTCGGTCGAACAGGCCAGGGCCCAGGTCGAAGCCGCGAAACTCGACCTTTCCTACACCACGATCACCTCCCCCGTGACGGGCGTCAGCAGTTCGGCGCTGCAGACGGACGGCACCTACATCAACCCCCAGAACAGCCTGCTGACGACCGTGGCCGTGCTCTCGCCCATGTGGGTGAATTTCAACATCTCCGAAAACGAGATGCAGAAGTTCCGGGACCAGGCCGCCCAGGGTTTGCTGCGCACCCCGGCGGGCATGGAATATGCGGTCGAAATCATCCTCGTCGACGGCTCGGTCTTTCCGCATACCGGCCGGATGACCTTTGCCGAACCCTCCTACGACCCTCAGACCGGCACCTTCCTGGTCCGCATCCGCGTCCCCAACCCGCAGGGCGTCCTTCGTCCGAACCAGTATGTGCGGGCGCGCCTCAAGGGCGCCGTCAGGCCCAATGCGATCCTTCTGCCCCAGCGGGCCATCCAGCAGGGCGCCAAGGGGCATTTCGTCTGGACTGTGGACGCCGACGGCAAGGTCGAACAGCGCCCTGTCGTTGTCGGGGAATGGCACGGGGACGACTGGTTCATCTATGAAGGGTTGAAAAGCGGCGAGCGGGTTGCCGTGGACGGCACGCTCACGCTCCAGCCCGGCATGGCGGTATCCGTGCAAGCAGCCGCAGCACCCGGCGCCGGACCCGGGGCGGCCGGACAATAGAGGGAGGGCCCATGTTCTCCAGATTCTTCATCGAACGGCCGATTTTCGCCACCGTCGTCTCCATCATCATCTGTCTCGCGGGCCTCGTCGCCATGACCGCCCTCCCCATCGAGCAGTACCCGCCGATCACGCCCGTTCAGGTCACGGTTTCGGCCACCTACCCGGGCGCGGATTCCCAGACCCTGGCCGACGCCGTGGCCGCGCCCATCGAGGCGCAGATCAACGGCGTGGACAACATGCTGTACATGTCCTCGGCCAGTTCATCCAACGGGCAATTGACGCTGACGGTCTATTTCTCCCTCGACACCGACCCGGACATCGCCCAGGTGCAGGTCCAGAACCGGGTCAACCTGGCCCTGCCCCAGTTGCCGGAGGCCGTTTCCCAACTCGGCGTGTCGGTGCAGAAGAAGGCGTCCTCGATCATGATGCTGATCGCCGTCTACGCCAAGGGCGAACGCTACAGCAGCGAATACATCGCCAACTACGCCAACGTGTACGTGCTGGACGCCATCAAGCGGGTGCCCGGCGCCGGCCAGGCGCAGATCATGGGCGCCCCGGACCAGGCCATGCGCATCTGGATGAACCCCGACCGCATGGCCTCCCTCGGCATCACCACAAGCGACATCCAGCAGGCGGTGGCGAGCCAGAACGCGCTCTACGGCGCCGGGCAGATCGGGCAGCAGCCTACCGGCGCGCCGGTGCAGCTGACATTTCCGGTGGTGACCCAGCGGCCCTTCACCGAGCCGTCACAGTACGAGCAGATCATCCTTCGCGCCAACACGGAAGGCGGCGGCATCATCCGCTTGAAGGACGTGGCCCGCGCCGAACTCGGCCTGCGGCAATACATCATCGACGGCAAGCTGAACGGAACTCCGGCCACGTTCATCGCCGTCTACCAGCAACCCGGTGCCAACGGCCTGCGAGTATCCCAGGAAGTGCGCCAGGCGCTGGAACAGATGAAGTCCCGCTTCCCCAGCGGCCTCGATTACGTGGTCTCCCTCGACACCACCGATTTCGTACGGCTGTCCATCGACGAGGTCATCCACACGCTCTTCGAGGCCATCGCGCTGGTCGTCCTGGTCGTGTACCTCTTCCTGCAGAGCTTCCGCACCACCGTCATCTGCACCGTGGCCATCGTCGTGGCCCTGGTCAGCACCTTCACCGGAATGCTGGCCCTGGGGTTTTCCATCAACCTGCTCACCCTCTTCGGCCTGGTGCTGGCCATTGGCATGGTGGTGGACGACGCCATCGTCGTGGTCGAAAACGTCGAGCGCAACATGGCCCTGTTCCACCTCCCGCCCAGGGAGGCGACCATCCGGGCCATGGACGAGATTTCGGGCTCGCTGGTCGCCGTGGTCCTGGTCATGGCCTCCGTCTTCATCCCGGCGGCCTTCCTGCCCGGCTCCACCGGCCAGCTGTACAAGCAGTTCGCCATCACCATCGTCGTCTCCGTCGCGGTCTCGGGGTTCGTGGCACTGACGCTTACTCCGGCCATGTGCGGGGTGCTGCTGAAGCACAGCCAACCGCCGACCCGCGGCTTCTTCGCCTGGTTCAACCGAGGCGTCGACGCCCTGACGCGGGGCTTCGGGCACGCCGTGACCCTGGTCATCCGGCGGATGCTCGTCGCCTTCGCCATTCTGGCCGTGCTGATCTACGCCATCGTCCATCTCTTCGAGGTGCTCCCGACGAGTTTCGTTCCCAACGAGGACCAGGGGTATGTCATGGCCGCCATCGTCATGCCCGACGCGGCCAGCCTGGACCGCACCAAGGCCGTGGCCGATCGCGTCGAAGACATCTTCAGTCGGATTCCCGGCGTCGCCATGCGCACCGAACTCACCGGCTACAGCCTGCTGGACAGCGGGTTCAAGACCAACGCGGGCACATTTTTCGTCACCCTGAAACCCTTTGAAGAGCGATATGCCTCCATCAAGCAGGCCAAGGCCGAAAACGCGAAGGCCGTGCTCCTCAACCTGCACCGGGAAGCGGCCGGCATCCGGGAGGGCGTGGTCATCCCCGTGGCCCCGCCGGCGATCCCGGGCATAGGCACCACAGGCGGTTTCGAATTCTGGATCCAGGACACGGCCGCAGGCGAACCGGCCAGGCTCGACGCCCTGACCCGCGAATTTCTGGCCAAGGCGAAAATGCGGCCGGAACTCACCGGCCTGAGCAGCACCTTCCGGGCCACCACCCAACAACTGCGCACGGACGTGGACCGCGAAAAGGCCAGTCTGCTCGGGGTGCCCGTCAAGGACGTCTACAGCGCCATCCAGGCCCAGTTCGGGTCCCTCACGGTCAGCCAGTTCAACGAGTTCAGCAGGGTCTGGTGGGTGATCCTGCAATCCGAACCCCGATACCGCCAGAACCCCGAGGACCTGACGCGCCTGTACGCGCGCTCCGGCCAGGGGGACATGGTTCCCCTCTCCGCCCTCGTGACCACCAGCTGGGTTGCCGGACCGGACCTCCTGCCGCACTTCAACGGCTTCCCGGCCGCCAAGGTGAACGGCAGCGCGGCGCCCGGCTTCAGCTCCGGCCAGGCCATCGCCGCCATGGAGGCTGTCGCGCGGGAGGTGCTGCCCGCCGGGTACACCTTCGCCTGGTCCGGCCTGGCCTTCGAGGAACAACAATCCGGCGGCACCTCCATGCTGGCCTTCGTCTTCGGTCTGGTCATCGTCTTCCTGGTGCTGGCCGCCCAGTACGAATCCTGGACGCTCCCGGGAACCGTGATGATGGCCGTACCCTTCGGCGTCCTGGGCGCCTTGACGGCGAACTGGCTGCGCGGCCTCGAGAACGACGTCTATTTCCAGATCGGCCTGCTCGTGCTCATCGGCCTGGGGGCGAAGAACGCCATCCTGCGGGTCTCCTTCGCCGTCGAACTGCGCCGGCAGGGCAGGACCATCATGGAGGCCACCATCGAGGCCGGCGAGCAGCGGCTGCGGCCCATCATCATGACCTCCCTGGCCTTCGCCTTCGGCGTGCTGCCCCTGGCCGTGGCCATGGGCGCCGGCGCCAACGCCCGCCACTCCATCGGCACGGGCATCATCGGCGGCATGATCGGCGAGACGACCCTGGCCATGCTCTACGTGCCGCTGCTCTTCTATCTCTTTGACCGCTTCGGCGAACGCGGTTCAGCACGACAGGCGGCAAAGGGCCTGCCGGACGCAGGGGGCGACGCGACGCCCGGAACGCAGGAACAGACGGAGGGCAACTGACATGCGCGGCCTCATGGCACTGGCACTGGCACTCTTGATCACCGGCTGCACGGTCGGGCCGGATTACGTAAGGCCTGCCCTCGATGTGCCCCAGGCCTTCGGCAACGCAAAGCGGGACGCGCAGCAGACGGCGAACATCGCCTGGTGGGAGCAGTTCCGGGACCCGGCCCTCGACGCACTGATCGCCGAAGCGCTGGCCGGCAACCGCGATATCGGGATCGCCGCCGCGAACATCGAACAGGCGGCGGCGGTCTTTTCCCAATCCAGGTCGGCCTTTTTCCCGCAGATCGGCTACGGCGGAAACGTGTCCAGGGACCGGGCCAGCGAGACGGATTCGCCGCTCCTGTTCTCGGTCATCCCCAACCCGCAGACATCCCACCAGGCCCTGGCCAGCGCGAGCTGGGAGCTCGACCTGTGGGGTCGCATCCGCAGGCTCACGGAGTCCGCCAGGGCGGACCTGCTGGCAACCGAGGCGGCCGGGCAGGGTGTCCTGCTTTCCCTGGTCTCCTCCGTGGCCAGCGGCTATATCCAGCTGCTTGCCCTGGACGAGCAGCACCGCGTCGCGCAAAGGACCCTGGCCACCTATGCCGAATCCCTCAGGATTTTCGAGCTGCGCTTCAAATACGGCCAGGTGTCCCGCATGACTGTGGCGCAGGCGACCTCGCAATATGAGGCCGCGGCCGCGGCCGTGCCCCAGCTGGAATCGCAGATCGAACAGGCCGAAAACGCCCTGTCCATCCTGCTTGGCCGCAATCCCGGGCCGATCCGGCGCGGAAAGAACATCCACGAACTCACGGCCCCGCCCGTACCCGCAGGGCTTCCATCCGAGCTCCTCGCCAGCCGCCCCGACATCCGCCAGGCCGAACAGCGCCTTATCGCCGCCAACGCGAATATCGGCGCAGCCAGGGCGCTGTATTTCCCGACCATCTCCCTCACCGGCGCCTACGGCTTCGCGAGCTCGGAGCTTTCCGACCTGTTCAAGGGGACGTCCCGCACCTGGAGCTTTGCCGGCTCGCTCACCGGGCCGATCTTCAGGGGAGGCGCCATCGCCAGCGGTGTCAGGCAGGCGGAGGCTGGCCGGAAGGCCGCCCTCCTGTCCTACGAGAAAGCGATCCAGAGCGCCTTCGCCGATGTCGAGAACGCCCTGATCGCTCAAAGCAAGCTGGAGGAGCAGTTTCAGGCCGAAAAACGCCTGGTCGAGGCGAACAGCGAATATGTGCGCTTGGCGCGCCTTCAGTACGAAGGGGGGTACGTGCCCTATTCGACCGTGCTGCAGGCGGAACAGCAGCTGTTCCCCTCGGAGCTCAATTATATCCAGACCCGCGCGACCCTTCTAACCTCGCTCGTGAGTGTGTACAAAGCCATGGGAGGCGGCTGGCAGGCGGTAAGCACACCGCTCGCGGCCCGTGAGTGAGGGAGCCGTGCGGATTCGTGCCGCCAGATCGGGCCGAGGAAGAACAGGCGTTGCTGACGCCCAGAACGCATTCAAGGGGCCGGATGCTCACATCCAACCCCTTGATTTTTTCAGATTGGATAGAATGACAAGATCAATCCAACGTAAGACAAATTTATAGCAAACACCCAACTGCAACTGTCTTTTGCTTTCAGCATTTGGGATATTTTCGGATTCGGGCGGATACCCATTTGTGACGAGGCCAGGTAGCGTAAGACAATGGCCGGGCCGAAGTCGGGTTGCCAGCCAGAAATGAAAACAAAGGCGTTTTCGCCATATGTCCGCGCGACCGGGGCAGATTGACACCGCCGTCGGTTTCGAATTTTCACTTTTTGTGCTTGTGAGGAGTGCGATTAGCGGCTACTGGTCGTATCGTTTTGTCTATACGAATCCAAAAATGCGTTCCGCCATATCGGGACGCTTTTTCTCTTTTATCGCGTAACAATTTGTAAAAAAAAACTTTCCGGCAGAGGCTCGCGTGAATCATTGGCTCAAAAAAATCACTCCCATCGAAGCTGCAGGGCTTCGTCGTCGCGTGGACACCTGATCACGCCCTGTGCGAATCGTATTCGAAAGGGGGGCGTGTTTTTTGGCACGCCCCCCTTTTCTTTTGCCGGTCCGGCCGAACTCGGCAGCGAGGTCGGACCTGAACGTGTAACACCCCATTTCACAGAGATGAACATGAAACAAAAACCCGAAATCCTTGTCACAACCCTGGACGCTGAACGCCTCGAAATCCTTCTTGATTCTCTTTCTCCAACCGCATTTCCGATCAAGAGCGAATTGGAAGAAGAACTGGAGCGCGCCGTCCACGTCGCCCCCCAAAATATCCCCCCGGATGTGGTGACCATGAACTCCACGGTACGCTTCGAACTCCAGCCGTCGGGTGAGGAGCACTGCCTGAAACTGGTTTATCCCGGAGGCCATAACGACGAAGGGGGATCAATCTCCATCCTCGCCCCAGTGGGCAGCGCGCTGCTCGGCCTGTCTGAAGGCAACGGGATATCGTGGCCGCGGCCCGATGGAAGAAACCTGTACCTTGTCGTTAAAGAAGTGGTGGACCAGCCAGAAAGATCAGGAAACTACGATCTCTGACAATCGGCATGTCTGAATGCGCCCCGCCCATCCGACAAAGCCTGCCGCGCCCTTCCTTCAATTCGTCAACCTCC
>CALMTS010000372.1 GCA_937872685.1 uncultured Desulfomicrobium sp. | reverse complement strand
GCCGTGGTCTGCCCGTCGGCCGAGATGAGGTTGCCCGTGTAGAGCTTGTTGTCCAGAGCCTGTTTTCGCAGGGTGGCGAGCCCTGGGGCGTTGTCGGGGATATCCTCGAGGAAGGGGCGGACTTCGAAGGAGTCCTCTTCCCCATGAACATAGTCCACGTTGGACAGGCTCTGCACCTTCCGCACTTCGGGCAGGGCTTCCAACTCCCCGGTGATGTCCGTGATCATGCGCAGTACGGGTGCGGTGAAGATATCCGGGCTCGAAAAGGCGATGACGAAAAATTCGTCATCCCCGAACGTGTCCTTGATGGTTTCGTAAAAGGCCACATCCGGGTCGCCTTTGACCGTGAAGTAGTCGACGTTGTCCACGGTCTGGACACGCGGGAGCTGGGCCATGAACGGGACGGCCAGCAGCATGGAAAGGATCAGGCACAGGCCGGGCCTGGTGGTGGCCAGCCGGGCGAGGGCGGCGAGGGGGGAACGCTGCGTTGTCATGTAGGCGTGGCTCCTGTCGGCTGGCGGGCATGCGCTGCGGGAATGCCGGTTTTGCGCGCCAGGCCGGGCTGCAATTCATGCAAGGAGCGTACAGAAGTGGCCGTCAAAGAACAACGGATTAGGATTTAGCCGGACAATCTTGCGAGCAGTTCAAAAATCGGTCGGGTAAGCAGTGGGCCAGTCGAACAGCCTCACAACAACCGCCCACCCTCTTCCAGCGGCGTCGACTCCGCCCACCCCGTCCGCACATCTTCCGCGTCCACATCGTCCACGCGTACCCCTGGGTACAGGCGCGCGATCATGTCACGGCACTGGGGCGTCAGGGCGCGCATTTCCGCGGCCCTGCCGGCAAGAATGCTGCTCGCCAGGACGGCATCAAGCGGGTTCGACGGGGCCGTGCCGCAGGCGCAGCCTTCGAGGGTGTCGCGAATTCGTGCGCAGATGTCGATGCCCCTGGATGCGTAAAGGGTCGCCAGCCCTGCGGGGCGGGAGCAGAGAGGGGTGCGCTCCCCAAACTTCATGCGGGCTTCCCGGACATCGACCCGCAAGGCCACGGCCGGGGCGTTGACGCGCGCATAGTGGCGCTGCGTCCCGAAGATTTCGAAACCGAAAAGGGCCATGTACAACCGAACGTGCCTGGGGTTGACCATGATGCAGATGTCGTCGACATCCTGAAAAAGGCTGTGCGCATACACCAGGGAGATGAAGTCGGTGATCCCCTGCCTGGAGAATTTCCTCCGGTTGGAGGCCAGGGACGAGACTTCCAGGATGCTTCTGCGCGATTGCCGCAGCCTGTCGAGTTCCTCCCCGAACACGTCGTCCATGGGCAGGCCGAAGGGGCGGCTGTCGCGGACGGCCGTTGCCGTGGAGAGGGCTTCGTCGCCGGATTTGGCCAGGAAGACCGTTGTCTCGGGGAGCAGGTGGTATCTGGTGAACAGCAGCCTGTGCGGGCTCTCCGCGACATAGCCGGCGCGGCGGTACTCTTCGTACAGGAGATGGAAGGCCTGGATCAGTTCGCGGCCTGATCCGGCAATCTTGAAGACGTATCCGGCAGCGTCCCCTTGAGGGGCACTGGCGGGTGACGGCACGGCTGGGCCCGGGAACGCCTGATGCCGTTGGCCATTCATGTTCATTGAGGCTCCGTATTATGGGAAGGGATGCCTTGGACTAGTCAACAGGACGCAGGATTGCAAGGTTTGTAACACGGAGCCTGTTCAGAAGCGGTACGTCGCCTGAAGAAACGCCTGGTCGTTGTCGCGGTAGCGGCCGAAGAGGGTGTCTTT
>CALMTS010000371.1 GCA_937872685.1 uncultured Desulfomicrobium sp. | reverse complement strand
TGCATGAGTTTCATGCCATATTCTTCCTGAATGACTTTGTATAAAATACTGTTGAGATTTTTATCCAGGATATCTGAAAATAATTTTTCAGGGAGATAACAGTATTCAAGAACAAGTGGTATTTCATTGGCGAGCATGAGCCTCTTGATGTATATGACTTGCTCTCCTGTTTCCAGGCCGAGTTTTTCGGTGACATTGGGATCAGGGTCTTTAATCATGGCTTCCAATGTCTTGTATTTTGGCTCAAGCCCTGCTTTTACGATATCGTCATGGTACGAAGAAATTCCGGCGAGAGATCTCGTCAATATCGGTTCTTTTTCAGAGAGCAAAAATGTTCCTTTTCCGCGTGTCCTGATGAGCATGTGACTGCTGACAAGTTTGTCTATGGCATGACGAACAGTCATTCTGTGGACATTGAACATTTCGGCGATTTCCGTTTCGTTCGGAATTTTGTCGCCTGGCTGAAAAACTTTGCTTTTGATTTGATCTGAAAGCCAGTTGTAGATTTTCAAATACTTCGCTTCTGACATCGTTTCTGTCCTGATGTAATGCGTGTGTAAAATGGTTCGCGTTGAAGAGGGAGACATTTCTAACCTGAAATGAGAACGAAAATTGCGCACCAATACTGCATCTGTCAATGGTTTGAGGTTGCTGTTGAAGGATTTTTGGCGATGCTTTTCGTGAAGCCGCCGTCGTATTCCCTGAAATGAAATATATGGTGCGCTCGTGATGAAGGAAGTCACGAAAGGTGACAATGGTAAGATGCATTTCCTCAGAAATAGCACAAATTTTCAAATCACTTCTTCATCTGGTAGAACACGCCCCTCGCAAGACGAACCGTTTCGATTTTTTCGCTTTCTTCAAGCGTTCCAAGGTACTTGTTTATTTCACTGGCGTGCAGGCCGAGTATCATCATGAGATCGTCCAGGGTGCATGGCCTGCGGGCAAGCGTTTCCAGAATTGCGGAATCGATGTCGTTCCGGTATGATGTTATATTTTCTCTCTGTTTTGCGGAAGCAATGATTTCGACATTGTTCAGTCCCCAGAAGGTGCGAATCCGTTCCAGGTCTTCGTTTGATGCTCTCTGCAAATTGGGGAGAATGCCGGGCCTGTCAAGCGTGTTCAGATGAACTTCATCCGGGCATATCCTGCGAATGGCTTTTCTGATTTGCAGCAGTTCTTCCTCGTGATCGTTATACCCGGGAAGAATGAAAACTTCCAGATGAATTCGTGATCTGAACTCCTGCCTGAAATCGATAAGACCCTGTATATAGTTTTCTATTTTAATTTCTTTATGCGGTCTGTTGATTTTTTTGAACGTTTTTTCCGTTGCTGCGTCAAGAGATGGAAGTACAAGATCGGCTTGCAATATCGAATCGCGCACGTTCTTGTCGTAAAAAAGTGTTCCGTTTGTCAGGACAGCGATTGGAATGTTCGGTTTAATTGATTTTGTGAAAGTTATTATTTTTTTAATATTGACGTTTAACGTTGGCTCGCCAGAACCTGCAAATGTTATGTAATCCGGGTCAGGATTTTGTTCGAAATATGCGGCAAGTTCTGTAAGAATGTCTTTAATGTCGACATATTCCCGCCTTTGTACAGTCAGATCTGTCGTTTTTCCTATCTCGCAATACACGCAGTCAAGAGAACACGTTTTCAGTGGGATCAGGTCCACTCCCAGCGACATGCCCAGCCTTCGCGATGGAACAGGCCCGAATATGTGTTTGAACATGGAAGTCCTCCTTCTTGTCTCAAATCCAGCAGTTTGCTCCGGCTGCCCTCATACCATCGAGAGCGCCGCACATGAACAGAAAAACCCTCGCCGTGGTTTGGCGAGGGTTGTCAGGAATTCGCGGTCACGCATGAGACATGCGTGACCGCGTATGCGTCTCTCGACCTTACTTCTGGGGCTTCATGTCGTTCTTGTCGATGCCGGCGACCTTGACCGGCTTCTTCATGGCGTCGCGGCGGAACGGTTCGCCGAGTTCCTGGTTGAGGATGACTTCGATGAAGGTCGTCTTCTTGTTTTCCATCTGGTCCTTGATGGCTTCGGTCAGGGCCTTGGTCAGTTCCTCGGGGGTCCTCACCTGCACGCCCTTCATGCTGCAGGCTTCGGCGATCTTGGCGTAGCTGACGTCGGTGTCCTGCTCCGTGCCGACGAAGTTGTCGTCGAACCAGAGGGTGGAGTTACGTTTTTCGGCGCCCCACTGGTAGTTGCGGAACACGATCTGGGTGATGGCCGGCCACCATTCGCGACCGCAGGTGGTCATTTCGTTCATGGAGATGCCGTAGGCGCCGTCACCGGCGAAGCCGACAACCGGGACGTCCGGGCAGGCGATCTTGGCGCCGAGAATGGCCGGGAAGCCGTAGCCGCAGGGGCCGAACAGGCCGGGAGCCAGGTACTTACGGCCGGCCTCGAAGGTCGGGTATGCGTTGCCGATGGCGCAGTTGTTGCCGATGTCCGAGGAGATGATGGCGTCCTTGGGCAGAACTTTCATGATGGCCCGCCAGGCCATTCTGACGCTCATCAGGTTCGGGTCGCGCAGTCTGGCGCGTTCGTTCCAGGTGGTTCCCGGATCGTCCGCCTCGTGGTCCATGGTGGCCAGTTCGGCGGCCCAGTCTTCCTTGGTCTTCTTGATCAGCGCTTCGCGCTCCTTGCGGCCGGCGTCTCCCGCACTGGGGGCCAGGGCTGCCAGGATGCGCTTCGCCACGGTGGCGGCGTCGCCCTGGATGCCAACGGCGACCGGCTTGGTCAGGCCGATGCGGTCGGCGTTGATGTCAACCTGGATGATCTTGGCGTTCTTGGGCCAGTAGTCGATGCCGTAGCCGGGCAGGGTGGAGAAGGGGTTCAGCCGGTTGCCCAGCGCCAGGACCACGTCGGCCTTGGAGATGAGTTCCATGGCGGCCTTGGAGCCGTTGTAGCCCAGGGGGCCGGCGGACAGCGGGTGCGAGCCGGGGAAGGCGTCATTGTGCTGGTAGCCGCAGCAGACCGGGGCGCTCAGGCGTTCGGCCAGGGCCTTGGAAGCCTCGATGGCACCACCGATGACCACGCCGGCGCCGTTGACGATGACCGGGAACTTGGCCTCGGACAGCAGGGCGGCAGCCCTGGCGATGGCGTCGTCGCCGCCGGAGGGGCGCTCAAAGCTCACGACCTGGGGCAGTTCGATGTCGACGATCTGCGTGAACATGTCGCGGGGAATGTTGATCTGTGCAGGGGCGCTGCCACGGAAGGCCTTCATGATGACGCGGTTGAGCACTTCGGCCACGCGGGAGGGGTCGCGCACTTCTTCCTGATAGCAGACCATGTCCTGGAACAGGGCCATCTGCGGGATTTCCTGGAAACCGCCCTGGCCGATGGTCTTGTTGGCGGCCTGCGGGGTGATGAGCAGCAGGGGGGTGTGGTTCCAGTAGGCGGTCTTCACCGGGGTCACGAAGTTGGTGATGCCGGGGCCGTTCTGGGCGACGATCATGCACATCTTGCCCGAGGCGCGGGTGAAGCCGTCGGCCATCATGCCGGCGTTGCCCTCGTGGGCGACGTCCCAGAACGTGATGCCGGCCTTGGGGAAAAGGTCGGAGATCGGCATGAAGGCGGAGCCGATGATGCCGAACGCATGTTCGATGCCGTGCATCTGAAGGACTTTAACGAATGCTTCTTCCGTGGTCATTTTCATTACATTTCTCCTTTCCTGGCCTTGTTTGGATTGAATGTGACGTATTCTCCGAACATTCGAGCCCGCTCTTGTTCATAACGCGCTCATTTCATTGCTTGGATGTGGCGACCCAGGCTTGTTTGCTCATTACGGGTCAAGAAATATCCAAATCGGGAAAGTATGTCTAGACTTAATTTTTTTAAAAAGCGTCATACGAAGAGGCGGTGCTTGGCGTAAAAGTATAGGCATTTCAAATTATGACAAGGGTATATGTCTAGTCATTTGAGGGAATATTTGAGTTTTTTATTTCTACCTGAAAGAGATGTTTTTTTATTAATATGCTAAAATAAAAGGATATTTAATTTTTCATAAAATTTTTGGGCCTGAGTGGCAAAATCAAAAAAATTTTGAAACCGTTTCGAAATATTCTTGACACAAAAAGAACAAACTCGTTATCTAGGTCTAGACAAAGTGGCGAACCGGGGTTTTGGTGGACGACGATTCCGATCAGGACGGCGGGGGGCAGGCTCCCCGAGAATGACGGGTCGGTTCTTGGAGCACAACGCAATACAAACTCAGAGGTAATGATAATGAGTCAGAGCAAGAATTTTGACGCCGCTGGTTATGTCGAGGCCGACAAGGCGCATGTGTGGCACCACCTCCTGCAGCATCAGGCGATCGCGGCGAAGGGCCCCATGATCGTGACCGAGGCGAACGGGCTGCGGATCAAGGATATCAATGGAAGGGAATATCTGGATGCGACTTCAGGCGGCGTATGGTGCGTGAACGTCGGCTACGGCCGCGAGCGCATCGCCAACGCCGTGTGCGAGCAGCTGAAGAAGATGCCGTACTACGCAGGCACCGCCGGCAACATTCCCCATATCGAATATGCGGCCAAACTGATTGGCTACATGCCCGGCCTTTCACGGGTCTATCTGTCCAACAGCGGTTCCGAGGCCAACGAAAAGGCCTTCAAGATGATCCGCTCCCTGGCGCACATCAAGGGCAATCCCGAGAAAAAGAAGATCATTTTCCGCAACCGCGACTACCATGGGACGACCATTGCCGCGCTCAGCGCCACGGGGCAGCCGGAACGCAAGGAATGGTTCGGGCCCTTCGTGCCGGGTTTCGTCGAATTTCCCCACGCGTGCTGCTATCGTTGCGCCTTCAACAAGACCTACCCCGGCTGCAACATCGAATGCGCCAGGGCGCTTGAGACGGTCATCAAAGAGGAAGGGCCCGAGACTGTCGGCGGTGTCATCGTCGAACCGATCACCGCAGGCGGCGGCGTCATTCCCCCCGTTCCGGAGTACTATCCGATCCTGCAGGAAATCTGCCGCAAGTACGACGTGCTGATGATCATGGACGAAGTGGTCTGCGGCGTCGGCCGCACCGGCAAGATGTTCGGTTACCAGAACTACGAGGTGAAGCCCGACATCGTGACCATGGCCAAGGGTGTCGCCAGCGCCTACATGCCCATCTCCGTGACGGTCACGACCGAAGAGGTCTTCCGCTCCTTCCTGCACGACCCGGCCGACCCCATGTCCTATTTCCGCGACATCAGCACCTTCGGCGGCTGTGCCGGCGCCTGCACGGCGGCCATCGAAAACCTGAACATCATCGAGGAGGAAAAGCTTCTCGAGAACGTGACGAACATGGGACAGTACCTGATCGAGGGGTTGCGCGACCTGCTCGACCTGCCCAATGTCGGCGACGTGCGCGGCCGGGGCCTGTTCTGCGGCGTGGAAATGGTGGTGGACAAGCAGTCCAGGCAGCCCGCTCCGGAAGGAAAGGTCGCCCAGATCGCCGGCGAGATGGCTGCCGACGGCGTCCTGGTTGGACGTACCAACCGCAGTCTCCCCGGCCTGAACAACACCATCAACCTGGCTCCGGCGTATGTCGCCACCAAGGCGGACATCGACATCATCGTGTCGACGCTGCGCAAGGCCATAACGAAGGTTTTTGCATAACTCCCGGCACAATGCCGCGCCGGATTGGACCGATAACTCTCGAATCATCAATTATGCAGTGAGGAAACACAAAATGATCGTCGGTATTCTCAAGGAAATCAAATCTCAGGAAAACCGTGTCTGCATGACCCCGGCAGGCGTGGAAGTCATGAAGCAGCACGGCCACAGCGTGCTGGTCGAAACCAACGCCGGCGCTGGCAGCGGTTTTTCTGACGACGACTATCGTGCCGCGGGTGCGACCATCGCGTCGTCCCCGGCTGATGTCTATGCCAAGTCCGACATGGTCATGCACGTCAAGGAGCCCCAGCCGTCCGAATACGGCATGGT
>CALMTS010000370.1 GCA_937872685.1 uncultured Desulfomicrobium sp. | reverse complement strand
GGACCCGGGGGGACCCGGGACGGATGAGGGCGAGGCCGGATGGCTTCGCCCTCACGCTTTGCGGACTAGTTGCCGAAGACCTTCTTCAGCAGGTCCGTGGTTCTGGCTGCGGGGTTGTTGCGGATGGCGGCCTCTTCCTTGGCCACGTAGTGGAAGATGCCGTCGAGGCCCTTGTCCACCACGTAGTCCGTCAGGTCGGCCTTGGCGTCGGGCACGAAGGGGATGGCCTTGTACTGGCCCATCATGGAGTCGTAGGCCTGCACGGCCCCGGCTTCGGCCAGGGTGGAGTCGACGATGGGCTCCATCTCCTTGGCCAGGCCCGGGCCCATGGCCTTGCGGAAGTACTGGGTGGCCGCGTCGTCAGGGCCGTTCAGGATCTTCGCCGCGTCCTGGATGGTCATGGCCGCGATGGCGTCCACGAAGAGGGCCTTGGCCTTGGGCGTGGCCTGCTCGGCCGCGCGGTTGAGCTTGAGTTCCAGGTCGTCGACGAGGCTCGAATAGCCCGCGGCCTTGAGGGCCTTCTGCACCGTGGCCAGCTGGCCGGGCAGGGGGATGTGGATGGCCTTGTCGCCGTAGAAGCCGTCGGTGGTTCCCAGCCGGGAGACCACGGCGTCGGTGCCGACGCGCAGGGCTTCCTTGAGGCCGTCGCCCATCTCGCCCTGGGACAGGGAGCTGGCGGACCCGCCGCTGCCCGAGGACAGCAGCCCGAGGCCCTGCTTCAGCAGGTTGTTCTGGCTCCAGGCCAGCGTGGAGCCGAGCAGCAGCAAAATCGCCGCCATGCACAAGGACCTGATGGAAACGTATCGTTTATGCGCAGACATGGGGCCTCCGGTGGAGATGAAAGTGATGAAGCGAACACTACGTTCGTCGAAACGGCATATCAAGGGAAATTGGAGAAACTCAGGAAACGTTAAGCACGGAAAGGCGAGGCGCAATCGTTTGCCGGAAAATTGCCGGCATCGGGGCTCAGGTCAGTTCGTCCAGCAGGGTTCCGGTGTCGCGCAGCAGCAGGCGGACCAGGATTTCCTCCAGGGACAGGGTCGGCGTCTGGCGCCGGGCTTCCACGGCCTGGTCCAGGAGGTCGGCCTGGGACTCCAGGGCCGTGGCCTGGTAGGTCAGGCCGTCCTGCCGCTCGGAGTAGAGGTCTTCGGTGGTGGTCATGTCGCCGATGTAGCCGGACAGCCTGTCGAGCTGGGTCTGCAGGTCGCCGGCCGGGACGTCGTCCAGATTCTCGCCCACAAGCTGCGTGGACCAGGGTATGGTGTCCAGGGCCTGAAAGGTGACGTCGAAGCCGCCGTTTGATCCGCCCAGGGTCGACTGGATGTGGACGTTGCCGCTGGCGTCGATCTGCTCCGTGCCCCACGCGCCGCTGTCCAGCAGGGAGATGCCGTTGTACAGCGTGGATTCGACGATGCCCGTGATCTTGTCGCGCAGGGCGTTGTATTGCGAGGCGACGCTGGCGGAATAGGTCAGGTCCCCGTCCTTGACCTGCTGGGCGATGCTCTGCATCTCCTCCAGGGTGTTCTTGATGACGCCCACGGACTCGGCGGCGATGCCCATCATGGAGGAGGCTTCCTGCACGTTGCGCGCGGCCTGGCGGATGGTCGCGCTGTCGGCGCGCAGCCGGCCGGTGATGGCCTCGTCGTAGGGGTTGGTCAGGGGCTTGACCGCGGGGCGGCCGAGCATCATCTCGCGCAGGTTGGCGCCCACGCTGGAACCCTGGAAGTAGGCGTTCATCAGCAGGTCCTGCTGCCAGATCTGATTGGCGGTGGTGTAGACGAACAGTCGTTCCAGGTCGGTCAGGGCCATGCAATCTTTCCTCGGGTGCGGGATGGGACTCTTCAGTCTATTCGGCCATTCGCGGGATTTGTTTAGTACATGACCTCTTCCAGGGTCAGCCCCTGGGGCGGCGCCGTGGCCGGAGCCAGGCGGCGGTCGCGGCTCTGCAGCACAGCCCGGGCGTCGTCCGGGCTCATGCCGCCGCGTCCGACCTCAACCAGCAGGCCCATGAGGTTGCGGACCATCTGCTTGAGGAACCCGTCGGCCCGGAAGTGGAAGTCCCACTCGCAGGGGTGCTGCCCCGGCGTGCGGACGATGGGCTCCAGGGTGCGCACCGTGCCCTTGACCTCGGTGCCCGCGTTCTGGAAGGCGGCGAAATCGTGGGTGCCGGCCACAAGGGCGGCGGCGCGGTCCATGGCCTCGAAATCGAGGCTGCGCACGGGCCAGACGAAGGGCGCGCGCTGGGGCAGGGTGTAGTCCGGCTCGGTCCACAGGGTGTAGGCGTAGCGCTTGGAGCGCACGGAATATCGGGCGTGGAAGCCGGGCTCGGCCTCCCGGGCGTCGAGGATGGCGATGTCGTCCGGGAGCATGGAGTTCAGGGCCTTTTGCCAGGGGATGCGGGCCTTGGAGTCCGGGGCGTCGAAGTGCGCCACCTGCCCCAGGGCGTGCACGCCGGAGTCCGTGCGGCCGGAGCCGTGGACGCGGATGGGCTCCTCGCAGATGCGTGCGAGCTTCTCCTCCAAAACGCCCTGGACGGTCTGCCCCCTGGCCTGGATCTGCCAGCCCTGGTAGCGGGTGCCGACATAGGCCACGGTCATGCGGATGCGCGGCATGGTCAGTTGTTTCCGGTCTGCAGGCGGGTCAGGGCTTCGGACAGGGCGGCCGCCCGGTCCGCCTGCACCGAGGACAGAATCTCGCCCGCCTTTCGCCCGCTCATGCCTGCCAGGATTCTGACGGCGATGGTCTCATCGAGGGTCGCCAGCACCTGGGCCGCCTGCTTGGGCTTCATGTTCGAATAGACGTCCACCAGGTGGGCCATCTTCTCGTCCTGGATGGTGCCGGCGGAGTCGATGAGCTTCTGCATCCGGACTTCCAGGGCCTTGAGATTCTCGAGCTTCTCGTCGAGCTCCCTCTCCAGGGTGCGCAGTTCCGCCTCCCTCCTGTCCAGGGCCTGCTCCCGGGCGTTGAGGGCCTGCATGCGCTCCTCCTCGGTGGCGGGGCCGGCGGCCGTGGCGTTGGCCTCCGGGGCCGCGGTGTTTTCCTTGGATCCGTTGCCGGCCTCGGCCTTCGGTGTCTCGGCCTTTTCGGCAGCCATGGCCTGTGCTGCGGCCATGGCCGGCCTGATGACCACGGGCTGGAGCAGCAGGCTCTCGGGCTCGGCCTGCGGCATCCAGAGCATGCAGATGGCCGCCAGCTTCACCACGGCCAGGACGGCCAGGGTCTGAACCAGCCTAATAAGGCGTGCGCCCGTAGCGGAGGGTGGCTGTTTCGTCGAATGCGTTCTGTTCCTTGCGCTGTTCTTCCTGCCCATGTTTTTCTGCCTGTTTGGCCCGGAGTTTCTCCAGGAGTTTGCGGTCCTTGGATTTGGCCACGAGATCGATGCGGCGCTCTTCGACCAGACGTTTCAGCTCCGCAAGTTTTGCCTGACCCTGCTTTTTGTCAAGTTCCAGACGCTTTCGCCACCCGGACCAGAGCCACAGCTCGGCCTGGGTCATTTGTTTGATCCGGCTCATGGCCGCAAGGCACGCGTCCAGCTCCCGCCCCAGCGCCTCGACGCGTTCGGCCTGCTCCAGCATGTCCTGCCTGGCCTTGCTCAGGGCCAGTTTGGCCTGGTCCTCCAGCTGGTTCCGGTATTCCAGTATCTTTTCGAGCTTGAAGATGAAAGGGCGTGCCATGGCAGTGCTTGAAGCAAGAAGCGTGCACAAAAAAGCCCGGCCGCGAGGCCGGGCTTGATGCCGTGGAGAGGGAGGCGGCTCAGGCCGCGCCGGCTGCGCTGGCGGCCGTGATGTAGCCTTGGCGCAGGGAGGCGATGAGCTCCTTGACGGAGACGATGGCGTTCACCCGGTAGGCGTTGGCGCCGGCAAAGGCGAACCCGTGCTTGAGCAGGCCCTTCTTGGCGTTCACCAGGGCCAGCGCGATGCAGTAGGGGCTCTTGGTGAAGTCGCAGGAGCTGATGCAGTGGAAGGGGCACTTGAAGGGTTTCTTCAGCCCGTTTCGCACGTCCTCCAGGAAGGCGCCCATGACCGCCCGGCCGGGAAGGCCCACGGGGCTCTTGATGATCTGGATGTCCTCCTCGCGGGCCTGGACGTAGGATTCCTTGAACTTGATGTCCGCGTCGCATTCATGGGTGGCCACGAAACGGGTGCCCATCTGCACGCCGGCCGCGCCCATGCTCAGGAACTTGTGGATGTCGGCGCCGTCGTACACGCCGCCGGCGGCGATGACCGGGATCGGGCGGCCCGCCTTTTCCTCGAATTCACGCACGGCCTCGATGACCTGCGGTACGGTCGTCTCCAGGGAGAATTCCGGGTCGTCGAGCTGTTCGGGCTTGAAGCCCAGGTGGCCGCCGGCCTTGGGGCCTTCGACCACGAAGGCGTCGGGCAGGTAGTCGAACTTGGCGAGCCACTTCTTGCAGATGATGCTGGCGGCCCGGGCCGAGGACACGATGGGCACCAGCTTGGTCTTGGCGCCGTCCTTGAGATAGGAGGGCAGGTCCAGGGGCAGGCCTGCGCCGGCGAAGATGATGTCCGCGCCTTCCTTGATGGACGTCTTGACCAGGTCGCCGAAGTTGGTCAGGGCGACCATGATGTTGACGCCCAGGATGCCGTTGGTCTTTTCGCGGGCCTTGCGCAGCTCGTTGGCCAGGGCGCGCATGTTGGCCTCGCGGTAGTTGGAGCCGATGTCCGGTTCGCCCATGCCGATCATGGCGCCGGCGATGATGCCGATGCCGCCTTCCCTGGCCACGGCCGAGGCCAGGCCCGAAAGGGAAATGCCAACACCCATGCCGCCCTGGATGATGGGAATTCTTGCTACGAGATCACCGATTTTAAGTTGTGGGAAGTCCATTGTCTTCTCCTCTATGGATTTGTCGTGAGGCCCCAGTCCGAAACGGATTGAGCAGCCACTTAATCAATTGTTTGTGGCGCTGCTACCCGAAAATAATTCACGGGTCAATGAAGGCCGGGAGGTGGTGTCAATGCTCATATTCCCGCCATTCGACCGGGGTGGTTGTGAGGATTTTGAGCGGGTATTCAGGTAATACTGGTCAAGATTGGAGACACAGGGGGAGCAGCGCGCAGAGTTCTCCGGCGATGATGGCCGCCCCGAGGAAGTCCCCGTTCAGGCCCTCCTGGCGTCGGGCCAGGCTCAGCAGCGCGGCCAGGGGAGCTGCGGCCAGGGCGAGGGCCAGCGCGGTGTGGCTTGCCGGCAGCCCCGCGGCGGCGAGCAGCGTGCAGCCTCCGCCCAGGGCCAGTGCCGCGGGCGTCGCGCCGCTCAGGGCGTTTTGCCCGAGGCCGGGCCTGGACAGGCCGCGGCCCAGGCGGGCCAGGAGCAGGCAGCAGAAGCGGCCGAAGGCCGGGGCGAAGACGAGGGCGGGCCAGGCGTGCAGGGCCGCTGCCCTCTCGAACAGCGCGGCCTGCGCCCCCAGGCCCAGGATCAGGCCCATGGTGCCGAAGGCCCCGATGCGGCTGTCCTTGACGATGGCCCAGAAACGGTCGTCCGTGGCCCCGCTGCCCCATGCGTCCCACAGGTCGGCCCAGCCGTCCCAGTGCAGGCCGCGCGTCAGGTAGATGTTCAGGCCCGCCAGGCCCCAGGCCAGAACCCAGGAAGACAGCGGCAGCAGCGCGGCCAAAGCCAGGGCGGCTCCGATGAGGACGCCGACCAGAGGGTACATGGACATGGAGCGCGCGATGGCCTCGCTCGAGGTGATGCGCGCGCGGCCCAGGCGCGTCAGGAAGGTCAGGGCCACGAGGAAGTTGCTGACGGCGTTCATGGGCGGAGGGACTCCTTCATGGACAGGGGCGAGCCCGGGGAGAGGTGCAGGATGCGCGCGCAGGATTCGCCGTTCACGGCCAACTCCATGACGCCCTGGCTGCCTGCCAGGAGCCCGATGCGCCCGTGCGGCAGTTCGGAGTAGGTCCGGGCTTCGACGATCTCACGGCCGTCGTGGGTCA
>CALMTS010000369.1 GCA_937872685.1 uncultured Desulfomicrobium sp. | reverse complement strand
CTGCTGAACCGGAAGGCCGGTCTGACCTGGGCCTCCGGCTCCCATACGGGCGCGCCGGTCCAGACGTCGGCCATGGGCGTGCATGCCGGAAGTTTCAACGGCAGCTACGACAATACCGCCCTCTACACCAAGATCGTCGAAGCCATGGGGCTCAAGGTCGCCCGCTGACCCCGGCTGCCCTCCCGTCAGTTCCGGCATGTCCAGGACCCTGTCCGTGAACATGGGCCGGGCCTGGAGGAGGTTCTGCCGTCATTCCCGTGCTCGGTTTCGACAGCGTCCTGGCTTCGTGCCTGCGTGCGGGTCGTGTCGTGTTCGGGAACATGGCCAAAAAAAACCCCGCTATCCGGGGATTCGCGGGGTTATCCGTCCATTCGGCGGGGCATCACGCCTTGAGCTTCAAACCGATCCTGGCCAGGTGTCTGGCCTGGAAGCGCACGCCCTCGAGATCGTTCTCGGACGGCTGGCGAGAGCCGTCGCCGCCGGCGATGGTGCTGGCGCCGTAAGGCGAGCCGCCGGTGATTTCGTCAATGCGCATCTGGCCTTGAAAGGCGTAGGGCAGACCGACAACGACCATTCCCTGGTGCAGCAGATAGGTATGAAAGGACAGGATGGTCGATTCCTGGCCGCCGTGCTGGGTCGCGCTGGACGTGAACACGCCGCCGGGCTTGCCGACCAGGGCGCCCTGCATCCACAGACCGCCGGTGGCGTCCAGGAACTGGCGCATCTGCCCGGTCATGTTCCCGAAGCGAGTGGGCGTGCCGAAAAGCACGGCATCGGCCGCGCCAAGCTCCTCCACCGTGGCCACGGGCACGTCGTCCTGGGCCCTGGCCGCGTCGAGGGCGCCCATCTTGGCCAGGATGTCGTCACTCAGGGTTTCGGGGACGCGGCGCAGGGCCACTTCCACCCCGGGGATTTCGCGCGCAGCCTCGGCCGCGGCTTCTGCCATGGTTCTGATATGTCCGTATGTGGAATGGTAAATGATGAGCATTTTCATGGCGGTCTCCATGTGGCCTGGTTTTCGGCCACCGGGTTATCGGTTTCGTTCGTAACCAATACACATGGAGCCGAAACGCCGGGAGTCAAGAGCCTGGGGACGGAGTCAGGAAATGAACCGTTGCGGGAGACGGTTCAGCCAGCCAGGCTTTTTTCCCATTCCTTCTGCGCGGCCCTGGTTTCGGGCCAGGTCAGGTTGTCCACGAAGCCGTGAGGATCGTCGGCGTGCACTGCAATGACGCGGTCCATACCGTTGCGGGTGACGATCACCTCAACCGCTTCTGCGCTCTTTCTGGCCTTGGGCGAGTAGGATGCCAGGCAGGCTGCCGCTTCGGCCAGCTCGCCCTCCGTCCAGTCCTTGCCCGGTTCGGGGCAGCCCACGGCGTGGGGGCCGGGGAAGCTCTTCAGGACGAAGACATAATGCTCGGGGCGCGCCAGCTTCAGGAGCTTCTCGTTGTCCTTGTGCTCCCGGCCCATGGACAGCCACTGTCCTCCTTCCCTGCGCCAGAGCTGGCGGCCGACGTTGGCGAGGTCGAAGTAGTGGGCCAGGGGGCGGGGGAAGTGGCGCAGGATGGGCCAGTAACGCCTGGCGGATTCACGTTCTCCCAGGCGGCAACCGCCGGCCTGGGTCGGGATTGTGGTCACACCCAGGGCTTTGGCCAGGGCGTATTGCCCCTTGCGCCCCCGGCCGCAGAGCGAGGAAAGCCGCGAGCGGTCAACCAATCCCGATTCTTCCATGGGCGTGGGGGGCAGAAGGCCGGCGCTCAAGGGGCGCAGGAGTACGTCCCGGACGTCGGCGTCGTTGCGGATGATGTTGAGCGTGTCGGCGCGTTGGGACATGGGCCTCTGTCCGAGGACTTCGCCCGAAATGATGAACGAGGCGCCATGCGCGGCAAGGAGTTCCTTGGCCCGGCGCAGCATGAGAATCTTGCAGTCCACGCAGGGGTTCAGAACCTTGCCGAAACCGTGGGGCGGGAATGCGGCCATGAGGTCCACGAACTCCTGGCCGACATCGATGACTTCCACAGGGATGCCGTATTCACGCTGCCAGAAGGCGACCTTCTCGGGTTTGCCGAAAAAGGGGCTCACGAAATGCAGGCCCAGGACCTTGTGTCCATGGGCGATCATGAGTTTGGTGGCCAGGATGCTGTCCAGGCCGCCGGAAAAGAGGGAGAGGGCGTCGTAGGTATTCATAATGGTGTTCGCCGGAGGCGGGTTGTCATGTTCGGTCCGCCGGCAGGAGCGGCCGTACGAACTGGCGTGACGGGTTATTCGTCGTCGGCATGGTTTTCGTGATGACGCCATTTGTCAGAAAGGATCGATCAGCGCGATGCCGCCGACCCGGTATGCCAAAAAGCGAAAGGCTTGGATGTTTCCATCCAAGCCGTTGATTTTTTTGGTAGCGGGGGCAGGATTTGAACCTACGGCCTTCGGGTTATGAGCCCGACGAGCTACCATGCTGCTCCACCCCGCGTCATGTGAGAAGAGCTTTCTATGCAGGTTTACAAGCCTTGTCAAATGCTATATTCACTTTTCTCTTATGAAAAACACAATTAATAAAATTTCATTAATTATTCCGGTGTATAATGAAGAGGAAAATCTTCGGGATCTGTACCAGGAGATCACCCGGAGCCTCTCGGGGCTGACCTGCGATTGGGAAATGGTGCTGGTCGACGACGGCAGCACCGACGCAAGCCTCTCCATTATCCGCGAATTGTCGGCCGCCGATCCCCGCGTGCGGTTTGTCACCTTTGCCGGGAACTGCGGCCAGTCCGCGGCCTTTGCTGCAGGCTTTTGCTATGCCGGCGGCGACGTGGTCGTGACCCTCGACGCGGACCTGCAGAACGATCCCGCCGACATCCCCGGCATGCTCAAGGTTTACTCCCAGGGAGTGGACATGGTCATCGGCTGGAGGGTCAAGCGCAAGGATACCTTCATCAAGCGGTACGCCTCCAGGCTTGCCAACTGGGTGCGGAATGCAATAAGCCGCGAGACCGTGCGCGACACGGGCTGTTCCCTGAAGGTCATGCGTGCGGAAATGGTGCGGCGCATCCCCATGTTCACGGGCATGCATCGCTTCCTGCCCACCCTCATGAAGCTCGAGGGGGCCAGGGTTGCGGAGGTGCCGGTCAACCACCGGCCACGCAGCAAGGGCGTCTCGAAGTACGGGATCTGGGACCGGGCATGGGCCTCGGCCTACGATCTGCTGGCGGTGCGCTGGATGCAGAAGCGCCATATCGGCTATGTGGTCTCGGACACGAACCTCAATAAACACTGATCGGCCCGGCCTTCATGCGGCGCCCGGCTTCGGCGGGCGCAGGCGGCGGATATCCGGGTATGGCGCATGTGCGTCATGGGCGGAGTATGGACTTTTCGACGGAGTGGTGGCTGCTGGCCATCGGCTTTACGGGGCAGGCCTTTTTTTTCATGCGCTTTTTCTGGCAGTGGGTCGTCTCCGAGAAGCAGAAGCGCAGCGTCATCCCCATCAGCTTCTGGTATTTCAGCCTGCTTGGCAGTTTCTTTCTGTTGATATACGCCATCCTGCGCCGCGACATCGTCTTCATCGTCGGGCAGTCCACGGGGTCGGTCATCTACATCCGCAACCTGTATCTCATCCATCGTGAGCGGACCAGGTTGCAGACGATGGGGTAGGCCGGGACGACCGCTCCGGCCACAGCCAGTCCGGTGGCCCATCCGGCCATGACATCCATGGGGAAGTGCTTGCCGAGATAGACCCGCGAAAAGCCGATGACGAGCGGTACCAGCCATAACGTCTTTCTTCGGAATATCGCATACAGGAAGAGTGTCGCTGCGGCAGCGTTGGAAGAGTGCGCCGAAGGAAAGGACGAGCCGGTGCGTTTCGTTGCCTCGAAGTCCAGGGGCCGCGTCTCCCAGTTGCCCGAGTCCATGTAGCGGGCGCCTGGCAGGCTTTGGTAGGGACGCACCCGCCCGACGCTGTCCTTGATCACTGAGCAGGTCAGATCCGACGCCGCGATGCACAGGGCCAGGCCCAGAACTACGGTCATGGTCACCCGCCCGCCTCGAAGGCCCGCCACGGCAAGGATGATGCTCAGGGCCCACAGGAATGCGGAGCTGGAAAAAAGCGGCATGAGAAAATCGAAAAGCTGGTTCTGCGAACCCTGGTTGATCCAGGTGAACAATGTCAGTTCCCAGCCAGGAGTGTGAAAAAACATGGACGTCTCCTTGGTCGGGCCCAATGTGGGTGAAGCCGGCAAAATTGTCCAGCGTTCGCATGCACGAGAGTTCTTGACGCGACGCTTTATTGCGGCTACTTTCCCAGTTTACTTTTTTTGAAGGAGAAAAGAAATGAGCAAGAGAACATATCAGCCCAGCACCACCAAGCGGAAAAGAAGTCACGGGTTCCTGGTGCGCTCCCGGACCAAGAACGGCCAGGCTGTCCTGCGCCGCAGAAGAGCCAAGGGAAGAAAAAGATTAGCCGTCTAAGCTCCCCCCCCTCGTATCGCCTGAAGAGACGGCCCCAGTTTGTTGACTGCTATGATCGGGGCCGTCGTTTTTTTTCAAAGAGTTTCACCCTCTTTGTTCTCGAGCGGGAAGACGCCGGGGGGACCTGGCGTCTTGGGCTGACGGTGAGCAGAAAAGTAGGCAAGTCCGTGCGACGCAACCGGATCAAGCGTTTGGTCCGGGAGTTCTTCCGGCTCCACCAGCATGATTTCGTCCTGAGCGCGGATATTGTCGTCGTGCCCAAGAGGGGCATCTGTGTGGACAGCATGGGCTTTGCGCAGGTGTCCTCGGAACTTGGCCCGGTGATGACGAAAATCGCGTCCCGGGTCTCGACCGGATAGGCTGACCGGAGTTTGCATGCGCCGTGTTTTCGTTTCCTTCCTCTCCCTGTATCAGTACCTGATATCGCCGCTCTATTCCCCCTGCTGCCGTTTCACTCCTTCGTGTTCCGAATATGCCCGGCAGGCCGTCATGACTCATGGTATTTTCCGGGGGATGGGCTATGCCCTCTGGCGTCTCATGCGTTGTCATCCCCTGTGCGCCGGCGGCTACGACCCGGTTCCTCCCCTAACTTCTCAAAGAGAGATTGAAATCGATGGATAGCAATAAGCGCGTCATCCTTGCCGTTTCCCTGTCCCTGATGGTTCTTCTGGGCTGGAATTATTTTTTTCCGTCCGTCACTCCGCTGGAGACGGCGACCCAGAATGTGACTTCCCCCAACCAGACCGTCGCGTCCGCTCCCGAAGCCGGGACACAGGCCGCGCCCTCAGTCTCTGCCGCCCCGACCGTGCAGTTTTCACCGGTCCAGGGGGAGAAGCTGACCATTGAAACACCCTTGTACCATGCCGTGATCAATTCGGCAGGCGGCGTGCTCGAAAGTTTCGTGCTCAAGGCCTACAAGGAAACCATTGCCAAGGATTCCAAGAACATTGATCTGGTCACTGCCCAGTCCGTGACCAAGGCCCCCATGGGCCTGATCTGGAATGCCCAGCCCACCTGGGCCCAGGGCGAGTGGTCCGTGCAGGGCGGCGATCTGAACCTGGCCGACGGCCAGAGTGGCAGCATCCAGCTCCTCGGGACGCTCGGCGGCGTGAAGATTGCCCGCACGTTGACGTTCACCGGCGGCTCCTACGAAATCAAGGAGGAGGTCAAGGTCACCAACACCTCCGCAGCCCAGCTTCAGGGCAACCTGGCCTTCTCCGTGTCCAGCGGGTCCCTGACAGCCGAGAGCGACAAATACAACCACACCAAGATCGCCTACATGGCCGCCGGTTCCCTGGAGCAGGAAGACAGCGCCAAGGATCTGCAACTGGGTGTGGAGTCCGCCGTGCCCGCGCAGTGGGGCGGCATCGAGAGCAACTATTTCCTGCTGGCCCTGGTGCCCACCTCCGCGGACATGGTCGTGCGGGCCAAGCTCGAAGACAGCGTCTACCGCCTGACCGTCGCCGACCAGCTGCTTCTTGACCCGGGCATCACCCAGCTGCGCACGGCGTCCTATTATTTCGGCCCCAAGACCACGCATGACATGGCCGCCCTGCCCAAGAACCTGCAGGCGAGCATCAACTACGGATTCTTCGACATCATCGCCAAGCCCCTCAACCAGTTCCTGCATTTCCTGCACAGCTATGTGGGCAACTACGGCGTGGCCATCATCATCCTGACCATCATCATCAAGGTCCTGTTCTGGCCCCTCTCGCACAAGAGCTACAAGTCCATGGAGCAGATGAAGAAGCTTCAGCCCATGATGGCCAAGATCCGCGAGAAGTACGCCGACGACCGCGAGAAGATGAACAGCGAGATCATGCAGCTCTACAAGACCTACAAGGTCAATCCGGCTGGCGGCTGCCTGCCCATGCTGATGCAGATTCCCGTGTTCTTCGCCCTGTACCAGGCCCTGCTCGGGGCCATCGAACTCCGTCACGCGGCGTTCATCCCGCACCTGCCGTTCACGGACATGGTGTGGCTGGCCGACCTCTCGGCCAAGGACCCCTATTACATCACGCCGCTCATCATGGGCGCCACCATGTTCCTGCAGCAGCGCATGTCTCCGCCCATGGGCGATCCCATGCAGGCCAAGATCATGATGTTCATGCCCGTCATCTTCACCTTCATGTTCCTGAACTTCCCGGCCGGCCTGGTCGTGTACTGGCTGGTCAACAACGTTCTTTCCATCGGCCAGCAGTGGCTCATGATCAGAAAGTCGAAGTAGTCCGGATGAGGCGCAGCGCTCTTCGGAGGGCTGCGCCGTGCTTCGGGAACGTTGTGAACAGTTTGTGGCCGTGAAGGAGAAGTTGATGAGTGCTTACAAGGAATTCCAGGCCAAGACCGTGGACCAGGCCATAGAGGAGGCGTGCCGCTTCTTTGCCGTGGAAAGGGATGCTCTGGAAATCGAGATAGTCAGCGGTGGTTCTTCCGGGATTTTCGGCCTGGGGGCCAAGAAGGCCGCAATCAAGGCCATGCGGCGCCGGTTGGCCGGCGTGCGGGAAGAGGCGCCCGTGCAGCAGGCTCCCAAGAAGCAAACGCCCTTGCGTCAGGCGGCTGAACAGATTCCGGTGGGCGCACCCAGTGTTTCTTCTGTGGGGGTCACCGCGGAACTGGCAGAGGAAGTCCTCCCGGCTGGAGCCGACCTTGCCGAGGAGTTCGATGACGAGGAGGAAGGCGCCCCTGTGCCGCAGCTTTCCGCAGAGGAAATGGTTCGCCTTGAAGCAGACATCCGTTCGATCATGACCGCGTTGCTCCGGCCCATCGCCGAGGGTGTGACACTGACCGTGGACGTGTCCGCGAGTCCCGTTACCGTGCATATCGACGACCAGGAGAGCTCGGGACTGATCATCGGCCGTGACGGCCAGACCATAACCGCCCTGCAATACCTGGCCAATCGCATTGTTTCCAAGACCTGGCCCCAGAGCCCGCGCATCCAGCTCGATGCCGGGGACTATAGGCAGAAGCAGGAGGAACAGCTCCTGAGCATAGCCCAGTTTCTGTCCGAAAAGGCCAAGAAGTCGGGCCGTGTGCAGAGCACCAGGCCCTTGAGTTCTTTTCATCGCCGGGTGGTGCACATGGCCTTGCAGAATGATCGCGGCGTGCAGACGCGCAGCAAGGGCGAGGGGCACATGAAGCGGGTTCTCATCCTGCCGGTCAAACGAGGCAAGAACTCGGGCCGGCCGCCCAGGCGGCAGGAGCCGCCGCAGGCGCGTCAATCCTAGCAATCAGGGCGGGCCTCACGGCTCGCCTTTTTTCACGCCATGAATGACACCATCGTCGCCATCGCCACACCGCCCGGCCAGGGCGCCATCGGCATCGTCCGCCTGAGCGGCCCCGGTTCCCGGGGCATAGGACTCGGGCTCTTCCACCCGTCCAGAAAAGGCTTTTCGGATTTCGGACCATACCGCCTGCACCACGGTCAGCTGCGTGATTCGGCAGGAAATTTCATCGACGACATCCTAGCGGCCTGGATGCCCGGGCCGCGTTCCTTCACGGGAGAGGACGTGCTTGAGTTCCAGTGCCACGGCGGCGGGGCCATCCTGCGCCGCGTGGTGGAGGAATGCCTGCTGCGCGGGGCTCGTCTGGCCGCGCCGGGGGAATTTTCCAAGCGCGCCTTTCTGAACGGGCGCATGGACCTGACCCAGGCGGAAGCCATCATGGAACTGGTGGGCGCGCCCACCGGCGTGGCTGTCGGGCTGGCTGGCAGCAAGCTCGAAGGCTTGCTTGCCCAGCGCATCGCCGAGCTTCGTGCGAGCCTGGAAAACCTGCGCGTGCAGCTTTGCGTGGCCGTGGACTTTCCCGAAGACGAGGTGGAGTGCCTGGCGCCGCAGGATTTGCAGCGAGGTGTTTCCGCAGTACGTGAAGCCATGGCGGAACTGGCAGGGAACTATGACCGCGGCCGCTGCTGGCGCGAGGGGGCCCTGGTGGTCCTGGCGGGCCAGGTCAACGCCGGCAAGTCGAGCCTCATGAACGCCATCCTCGGCGTGAGTCGCGCCATTGTCACGGACATCCCGGGCACCACCCGGGACTATCTCGAAGAGTCGGTGCAACTGGACGGCCTCCCCGTGCGCCTGGTGGATACGGCGGGCCTCAGGGCATCACAGGACAGCGTGGAGATGCTCGGCATCGAGCGCAGCCGCGAGCTCATGTCCCGGGCAGACCTCGTGCTGCTGGTCATCGATGCGGAGCTCGGCCCGGGCGCCGAGGACCTGGATCTGGCTGGCCAGCTGGACAATTTGCTTGTGGTCGCCAACAAGATGGATCTTGTAGCCGGACAGCCCGGGTGGTTTGCGGAAGGGCCCTGGAAGGACAAGGACATCCGCCCCCTCTCGGCCAAGCACGGCCAGGGCCTGCCGGGCCTGCTGGGCGCGGTGCGCAGCAGGGTCGCCGGCGCCGGGGCTCCGGAGCCGGGGACCCTGGTTCCCAACCTGCGCCAGCATGACGCACTGACCAGGGCCATGCAGGAACTGGCGCTCCTTCTGGACGACCTCGCCTGCGGGCAGCCCTACGACATTCTTGCGGTGCGCCTGGATGCGGCCTGTGCGTTGCTTGGCGAGATCACGGGTGAGATCACGTCCGAGGACGTGCTGAACGCCGTTTTCGACGGGTTCTGCATCGGGAAGTGAGCGGCGGACGACGCTGGATTTCCGTCTTCGCGGGAATGACAGTTTTGCGGGGCGGACAATTTTTTCGCCTTCAGCGAGGCATTGAAAAAAATTCTGAAAAGAATTGCCCGCCCGTGTTTTCTCGTGGGGCTGCTTTTTGGGCCGAGCCCTCGCTTTACGGCAGGGTGAAGTTGATCTCCACCCGCTCCAGGCTGACGGCTTCCAGCACCACGTCCAGGGTCTGGCCCATGGCGAAGGTCTTGCCTGAACGCTGACCCAGCAGGTCCTGCCGTTCCGGGTCGAAGACGAAAAAGTCGTCCAGGGTTGCCAGACGCACGAGCCCGTCCACGGGCATATCCAGCAGCTCCACCCAGAACCCGAAGTCGGCCACTCCCGAAATCACCCCGCGCATGGTTTCGCCGACGCGGTCCTCCAGGGCCAGGATGGCCGACCGCTTCTGTATCTCCCTTTCCGCCTCCATGGCCTTGCGCTCCAGCGAATTCAGGCCTTCACAGATTCCCTGCAGATCCTCCATACCCATTTTTTCCGGCTCGCCGGCCAGCAGGCGCTTGAGGCTGCGGTGCACCAGAAGATCCGCGTAGCGGCGGATGGGCGAAGTGAAATGGCAGTAGGCCTCGGACGCCAGGCCGTAGTGTCCGTCGTTATCCGGCGAGTACTGGGCCTGCATCATGGTGCGCAGCACGAGGCGGTTGACCAGGAACTCGATGTCCGTGCCGTCGGCCGCGTGGGTCAGCTGCTGCAATCCCTTCTGGTCCATATCCTTGGGCAGGCGGTCCACCAGCGCGGTGTGGGCGAGGAGGTTGCGCAGGGTCTCCAGCTTGCGTTCATCGGGTTGCGGATGGATGCGGTAGGGGAAGACCCGCTCGCGCGCGCCCAGGTATTCGGCCACGCGTTCGTTGGCCGCGATCATGAACTCTTCGATGAGGCGGTGGCTGAACAGACGGGTCCCGGCGTGGACGCTGATGATGTCCTCGACGATGCGGATCTGGGCCTCGGGGATGTCGAAGTCCAGGCAGCCCCTCTCCGTGCGCCGCCGCATGAAGATCCTGGCCAGTTCCTCGGCGTCGCGGAGCATGGGCAGAAGGGGCTCTGTGTCCTGGTCCGGCGTACCGTCCAGGGCGCTTTGCACCTGGTTGTAGGTCAGCCGGGCCTGGCTCATGATCACGGCGTTGTAGAGCCGGGGCTGGCCGGGCTCCCCGTCCAGGGAGTATGGGGTGTCCACGACCATGGCCAGGCGCGGCACCTTGGGGCGCAGGCTGCACAGGCCGTTGGACAGGGCCTCGGGAAACATGGGTTCGACCGAGAGGGGAAAGTAGTAGGAGTTGCCGCGGGCCAGCGCTTCGGCATCCAGGGCCGAGCCCTCGGGAACGTAATGCGCCACATCGGCGATGGCCACCACGAGCCGGTATCCGTTCTCCTGCCGTTCCACATAGACCGCGTCGTCGAAGTCCTTGGCCGTCTCGCCGTCGATGGTCACCAGGTCGAGCTTGCGCAGGTCGTTGCGCTGGGCCCAGTCCGTAGGCGCCGGTTCCGCAGGCAGGGCCTCGGCTTGCCGCAATGCCGGCGCAGGGAACTGCTCCGGAATCGCATACGAGGTCTTGACCAGGAGTTCCTGGGTCGCCAGATCCCGCTCCTCTCCCAGGCGGCGCAGGGCGGTGCAGCGCCACAGTCCCTTCTCCTGTTCCTCCTCGGGTTTGACGCTCAGGATGTCGCCTTTCTCCGGGGTCGGGATGGCGCTCGTGTCTACCACGGCATAGAAAGGCATGCGCGAGTCCGTCGGGTGGCAGAAGTGGCTGTCCTTGTTGATGCGGCGTGTGACGCGGACCAGGAGCTCCTTGGCGGCCCGCTCCAGGACTTCAATGACGCGCCCTTCGGGGGAGTCTTTCTTGCGTCCGGTGTCGATCACTGCCACGACCTTGTCCCCGGGCCAGGCTCCGCCGAAATTGTTCGGGTGGATGAAGAGGTCCTTCTGGCGGCGGTCTTCAGGGATGAGATAGCCTACGCCCGAGCGGCGCACATCGAGGGTGCCGGTCACGCGCGGCAGGGAATTCAGGAGGCCGAAGCTCTTGCCCATCATCGCGATCTCGCCGCTTTCGACCATCTGGGCCAGGGTTGATTTGATGACCTTCTTCAGGGAGGCGTCTGCGTCGAACAATCCGAAGATGTTCTTGGTGCGCAAGGGGGCGCCGGCTTGGCGCAGGGCGGCCAGGAGGGCTTTTCGAGAAAATTTAGTCGTCGGACGTTTCTTCGGAGGCATGAGGTTTCCGGGGTAAAATGTGGACGCGCCCGCCGAGCCAGGCGCGAAACGGGATGGAACCGGCGGCGGAAAATGTCGTCGTCAGTTGCGGCGTCCACAGTCGTTCGTCGGCAAAGGGGGCCAGTTTGACCGCGTCCTTGGGCGTGCAGACGATGTGGGTGCAGTTGTTGCGCTCGGCCGCCGCGACGATGGCCTGCCAATCCGTCAGGTTGAAGGGGTGGTGGTCCGGGTAGACCAGGTGCCGCACGGGTTTTTCGCCAAGGTCGCTCTTGCAGGTCTGGCAGACCTTGTCCGGATTGGCGATGGCGGTCACCAGGACGAAGCGCTTGCCGTCAAGGGTTTCCAGGGCTTCGCCGGTCAGGGCGTTGGCCACGCCTCGGGCCGTGACCCGAAAGAAGAACACGGGCTTGCCCAGATAGGTCAGCTTGATGTGCGCCAGGGTCTCCAGGCATCCGTCGTCGTCGAACATGGTATTGATCAGGAACGCATCGGCCCGCTCCAGGGCGGACACGTCCTCGCGCCACGACCCGGCCGGGATGACGCGGTTCCATTCCTCGTCCAGGTCCCGGGGGGAGAGCAGGCAGAGGTTCAGGTCGCGTTGCACGCGCAGGTGCTGGTACCCGTCGTCGAGGATGAAGAGGTCCGTGCGGTTCCTGCCAGCGGTCTTTCCGGCGCGCACCCGCTTGGGGTCGACCAGGATGCGCGCCTGGGGGTGTGTGCGCTTGAGCAGGAGCGGCTCATCCCCGGCGTCGCGGGGGGAGCTCAGCAGCTGGACTTCGAACGGCAGGTGCGGAGGCTTGCCGCCATAGCCGCGGGTCAGCACGGTGGCGTCGATCCCTTCTCCCCGCGCCCAGTCCAGGAGCCAGGAGACAACCGGCGTCTTGCCCGTGCCGCCCCAGGAAATGTTGCCCACGCTGATGCACGTGGATGGCGGCCGCCAGGAAACCCATTTTCCCGACAGGTAGAACTGCGCGCGCAGACGCATGATCCGGGCGTAGGCCTTGCTCAACGGGCCCAGGATGTGTGCGAATTTTTCTTGCAGACGGAGGATGCGGTCAGGTGTCATGTGTGCGCCACAATGGAAAAGGGCGGCTTGCGCCGCCCCCGGTTGTCAATCTCGGGAGGATCCGAAGAACCTGAGCAGGAAGAGGAACAGGTTGATGAAGTCCAGATACAGGGTCAGGGCGCCGAGGATGGTGCCGCGGCGGATGGCCAGGGCGTCGTCCATGGGCGCGGATTCGCCCATGACCTTGAGCTTCTGGGTGTCGTATGCGGTGAGACCCGTGAAGATCAGCACGCCGATGCCGCTGATGACGAAATCCAGGGCCGAACTGGCCATGAAGATGTTGACGACGGAGGCGATGATGATGCCGATGAGACCCATGAACAGGAAGCTGCCCCAGGAGGTCAGGTCTTTCTTGGTGGTTGCGCCGTACACGCTCATGGCCGCGAACATGCCGGTGCAGACGATGAATGCCTTGAAGATGGAGGCGGCCGTGTACACCAGAAGGATCACGGACAGGGTGGCGCCGTTCAGGGCGCTGTAGAGCAGGAAGAGCCCTGTGGCCATGCCGGCGGACATGCGGTTCACGGCTCCCGAAAGTCCGAGGACCAGGCCGAACTGTCCCAGGATGAGGCCCCAGAAAAGGATCGGGTTGGTGAAGATGGCCTGCGCGATGGCCGGGGTGGTGGCTACGGCGTAGGCCACAAGGGCGGTCAGTCCCAGCCCCAGGCTCATCCAGTTGTAGACCCCGCGCAGAAACAGGTTGACTGCCTGCACGTCGGTCCTGGTCCGGGAAACGGTCTGGAAGTTCATTTCTCCTCCTTAAAATACAGTATCGCTTTTTTTATGACCTGAATCACGGGCGAAAAGCCCTTGGCTGCCTGGCGCGACGTTTCCGATCCTGATGAATTCGGGAGCCCGCCGCCCATCGGTTTCAGCCCCTTTTGGTTTAGGTCATCTGGAACGCAAGTCAAGGTTGGACACGTTTTGTCCCAAAAATGGGCGCAAACTGACAAATTTTGTCATTATGTAAGGGGTAAAAATAAGATGCCATCACTAACCCATAGAAAAAAAAGAGAATGACAAACTGGCACGGAAGATGATAGACGCCCACCACAAGCATGGATACCTCAACCCAATTTTATGTGGAGGATAGTATGAACCGGTTCAGAAAGAATGAAAAAGGCTTCACCCTGGTCGAACTTCTGATCGTCGTGGCGATCATCGGCATCCTGGCTGCCATCGCGATTCCGCAGTTTGTGAAGTATAAGAAGAATGCGGCGGAATCTGCCTGTGAGGCGGATTTGAGAAACTGTATGAATGAAGCTGCCGCGATGTTCTCGTCAAATGGCACAAATAATGCGAGCTGTGCCATTCCTGGCACAAAGCTTGGTGGCGAAGGTATCAACATTGGAGATAATGGCGAAATTAACTTTGTCACCAATAATGCAACATACGGTGGCGCTGGAAATACGGTTGATTACAATGGATACTTCTTTACTGTGGAGATCGAAGATCAGGCGATAGCTAACTGTACTATCAACTAATAGACTTCCGCATGTTTTTAGAGCCCCTGCAATGTTTTCAGGGGCTTTTTTTTTGTGTGGGAGTCATGGCAGGCGCTCGAGATAACCCCGGCGTTTCACGAAGCGGATGTCGGCAACTTTGCCGGTTTCAGAGATGAAGCGGCCATGAAGTAAATACGGAACTGATAGCCTTCCAGTTTTTGAGATAGCCATCACGTCAGAGAGAAGCCGATTTTACCAAACGTCATTTTCGTTGGGTGCGTTCAGCGAAACGCCTGTTTCCAGCGCTTTGTCGGATTATCAAAGCGTACTTCCTCAGGATCGAACCTGTCCGGGTCGTAGGGATAGTAGTTCTTGGCGTGACCCATCAGCCAGTTGTTCATGCCTTCAAAGTCCGCGTGTTTCGGGTCGCTCAGTATTTCGAGCAGTTCTTCGTAACCCG
>CALMTS010000368.1 GCA_937872685.1 uncultured Desulfomicrobium sp. | reverse complement strand
CAGCTAGGGGGGACGCATGCCTGTCATCATGGGTACGGCCGGGCACATCGACCACGGCAAGACGAGCCTCATCAAGGCCCTGACCGGAATCAACTGCGACCGCCTGGCCGAGGAGCAGAAGCGCGGCATCACCATCGAGCTGGGCTTCGCCTACCTGGACCTGACGCCGGATGTCCGGCTGGGCATCATCGACGTTCCGGGCCACGAGCGGTTCGTGAAGAACATGGTGGCCGGCGCGGCGGGCATCGACTTCGTGCTCCTGGTCATCGCGGCCGACGAGGGCATCATGCCCCAGACCCGCGAGCACCTGGAGATTTGCTCGCTGCTGGGCATCCGGGCCGGGCTGGTGGCCCTGACCAAGACGGACATGGTCGAGGAGGACTGGCTGGACCTGGTGCGCGAGGAGGTCGGCGCATACCTGGCCGGCACCTTCCTGGAAGACGCGCCCATCGTGCCCGTCTCGGCGCACACGGGGGCGGGGCTGGAGGAGCTGCGCGGGCGCATCCTCGAACTGTCCGCCTCATTCGCTCCCGACCGCCGTTCGGACCTCTTCCGCCTGCCGGTCGACCGCGTCTTCACCATGAAAGGGCACGGCACGGTCATCACGGGCACGTCCATTTCCGGCGTCCTGCGCCTGGGCGAGGAGATCGAGATCGTTCCCTCGGGCCACCGTTCCAAGGTGCGCGGCCTGCAGGTCCACGGTGTGACCACTGATGTCGCCCGGGCCGGCGAGCGCACCGCCGTGAACCTCTACGGCCTGGACGTGGCGGATCTGGAGCGCGGCGAGGTGCTGGCCCATCCCCAGACACTCTTCCCCTCCCCGGTGTGGGACGTGGAGATGACCTGCCTGTCGTCATCGCCCAACCCCCTCAAGCACCGCACGGAAGTGCATTTCCACCACGGATCCCGCGAGGTCCTGGCGCGTCTCTTCTTTCTTGACCGCGACAAGCTGGAGCCGGGCGACACGGCCATCTGCCAGGTGCGTTTCCCGTCGCCCCTGCCCGGAGTTTTCGGGGACCGCTGCATCGTGCGCTCCTTTTCCCCCCTGCAGACCGTGGCCGGCGGGCGCATCGTCAACCCCCTGGGCCGCAAGGTGAAACGCCATTCCCGTGAGCTGGAGACCCTGAACGCCCTGGGCGCGATGGCGGGCGAGGAACTGCTCCTGGCCCAGCTCCGCCTGGCGGGGCGGGGCGGCCTGACCGTGCCCGAGCTGCGCATCATGACGGACATGGAGTCGAAGTTGCTGGACAAGACCCTGCAGCTTCTGGGCGGCAAGCAGCTGGCCTTTCAGTTCGACCGCGAGGACAAGCGCTATGTAGGCGCGGACGTGCTCGAAAGCCTGGGCGCGGAGTGCCTGGCCTACCTTGGCGAGTACCACAGGCGCGAGCCCATGCGGCAGGGCCTGTCCAGGGCGGAGCTGTTCTCGGGCTTCGGGCGTGGCATGCACCCCAAGCTGGTGCATTTCCTGGTGGAGCGCCTGGTCAAGTCCGGCCAGGTGGTGCTCGAAGGCGACACGCTTCGCCTGCCCGGCCATGTGGTCTCCCTGGCCTCGGATCAGTCGGGCCTGCGGGCGCTCATGGAGACGACGTACGTGCAGGCCGGGCTCATGCCGCCGACGACCAAGGCCTTTCTGGAGGAGAACGGTCTGGCCGCCAAGGATGTGGCGCAGATGTTCCGGCTGCTGATGGAAGAGAGCGTGCTCATCAAGGTCAGCGAGGAGTTCTACTATTCGAAGGCGGCCATGGACGACCTGGTCGGGCGGGTGCGGGACTTTTTCGCCGCCAACCAGGAGATGGGGCCGCAGGATTTCCGCGACATCACGGGCCTGACGCGCAAGTTCGCCATCCCGGTGCTGGAGTACCTGGACAAGGAGAAGATCACCATGCGCATCGGGGACAAGCGGCAGTTGCGGGGGCGTTAGGGGCTCCTGTCCGGTGTTGTCCATGGTGT
>CALMTS010000367.1 GCA_937872685.1 uncultured Desulfomicrobium sp. | reverse complement strand
AATATGACACAGTGCTCACTCGCCCCCCGCGGGCGGCAGCATGTCGTGCACCAGGCTGCCGAGCCGGTCCATGCCACGGGCCAGCTCCTCGGACCACGGGTTGCCGCAGTTGAGGCGCACATGCCCGGCAAAGCGGTCCTGGGTGGAAAAGATGTTGCCCGGCGCGATGCTGATGCCCTCCTCCCGGGCGCGGCACATGAGCTCCACCGAATCCACACCCTGGGGCAGCTCCACCCACAGCACCCCGCCGCCTTCGGGCCGGCTGACGCGGGTGCCCTCGGGAAAGGCCCGCCCCACATGCAGCTGCATGGCCTGAGCCTGCTCGCGCAGGGTGCGGCGCAGGGCGCGCAGGTGGCGGTCGTAGCGCCCTTCGCGCAGGTACAGGGCCACGGTCTCCTGGGTAACGGTGGCCGAGCAGACGTTGGTCGTGGCCTTGACCTCGTAGGCCTCGCGGTGGAAGCGGCCGGGCATGATCCAGCCGATGCGGTAGCCGGGACAGAGGGTCTTGGAGAAGGACGAGCACAGGATGACGAGGCCCTGCCGGTCGAACATCTTGAAGACCGACGGGCGCGAAGGCCCGAAATGCAGGTCCCCGGCCACGTCATCCTCGATGAGGGGGATGCCGCGCTCACCCAGGAGGCCGACAATCTCCCGCTTGGCCTCGTCCGGGGTCAGGGAGCCGTCGGGGTTGTTGAAATTGGGGGTGAAGATACAGGCCCGGATGTCGAAGCGCCCCAGGGCGCGCTCCACGTCGGCGGGCTGCACCCCGAAGCGGGGGTGCGAGGGGATCTCGATGGAACGCACGCCCTGGTTCTCCAGGAGCTGCTGGAAGCAGAAGTAGGACGGGGCCTGGATGAGCACGTTGTCCCCGGGGCGCACCAGGCTGCGCACGGCCACGTGCAGGGCTTCGAGGGCGCCGCAGGTGATGATGATCTCGCCCGGAGGCACGTCGAGGCCTGCCTGGGCCGCGCGCAGGGACAGCTGGCGGCGTAGTTCGAGGCTTCCCTCCACGGGCAGGTAGGCCACCAGGTGCTTGGGCTCCTCCCGCGACAGCCGGGCGGAGACCCTGGCCAGCTCGCGGTACGGCAGCAGTTCTTCCGACGGACAGTTGATGCCCAGGGGCAGAAGCTCCCGGTCCCCGACGGTCTCCAGCACCGACGAGATGAGCTCGCTGCGGTTGACGGTGTGGGGCCGCAGCACGGGCTTGGGCGCGCGCGGCGTGGGAGGCAGCTCCTGCACGTCGCGCCGCACGAAGAACCCCGACCGGGGTCGCGACTCGATGACGCCCTTGCGTTCCAGCTCGGCATAGGCCTGCAGCACCGTGCTGACCGCCACTCGGCTGCGCAGGCTGACATGCCGCAGGGAAGGCAGCCGCGCCCCTGGCCCCAGCACACCCGAGGCGATCTGCTGCATGAGGTTCTGCTCGATCTGGCGATACCTGAAATCTTCCATCCGATCATCCCCGAATAAATTCTTTCTCTCCATGCTTTCACAGGCCTGCCGCGGGTGTTGGGGTCGGGGGGCGGCGACGGCCCGTCGACTGTCTGACCGATCCAGGCATCGTTAGGTCAACCATTGCCCCCCGCGCTGAACCAAATTACCAAAACATGCACGCAATGGTTGGCCTTACGAGGCCGGCGAGGGAGTTTCGACGGGCCGTCGCCGCCCCCCGACCCCAACACCCTTCTCGGTCTCACGCCCCTGCAACCCCGAATCTGTTATGGTCGAAATTTACGCAAACTGTATCTGTACCGCAAACAGTTTTTGACTAGGGTGCGACTCAAGAGGATAATCGATTATGAACAGCGCAACCCTTTCATCCGCCAACCGGGCCGAATCCCCCCTGGCCTCGGCCTTCCGGCAGGCCCTGCCCATCATTCTCGGCTACGTGCCCGTGGGCTTCGCCTACGGCGTCCTGGCCCAGAAATCTGGCCTCTCGGGCTTCAACACCATGCTCATGAGCGTCCTGGTCTTTGCCGGGTCGGCACAGCTCATCGCCGTGGGCCTCTTTGCCGCCGCGGCCAACCCCCTGGCCATCGTGGCCACGACCTTCGTCGTCAACCTGCGCCACCTGCTCATGTCCGCCGCCCTGGCCCCGTTCCTGCGCGCCTGGGGCAAGACGCGCCTGGCCCTCTTTGCCTATCAGCTCACGGACGAGACCTTCGCCCTGCACGCGAACCGCTTCGCCAAGGACGAAACCGGGGCGGCCGAGACCTTCGGCATCAACGTCATCGCCCAGAGCGCCTGGGTGGGCGGCACCGCCCTGGGCCTGGCCGCCAGCACGCTTATCACCGACATCCGTCCCATCGGTCTGGACTACGCCCTGCCGGCCATGTTCATCGCCCTGCTTCTGGGGCAGCTCAAGTCCCGGCTGCATCTCGCGGTGTCCCTGGCCGCAGGCCTCCTGTCCACGGGCCTCATGCTCGCGGGCCTGGGCCAGAGCCACGTCCTGGCCGCAACCATCATCGCCGCCACCATCGGCCTCGGAGCGCACGCATGGACCAGCAGACGATCCTCCTGACCATCCTCGGCATGATGGCCGTGACCTATATCCCGCGCGCCCTGCCCGTCCTGGCCCTGGCCAGGCGGACCCTGCCGGACGCGGTCATCCGCTGGCTGGGCTTCATCCCCGTGGCCGTGCTCTCGGCCATGCTCGTGCCTTCCCTCGTGGCCCCGGAAAAATTCCTTGATTTTTCCCTGCGAAACATCTTTCTGTGGGCGGCCGTCCCCACCTTCCTGGTCTGCTGGAAGACACGGAGCTTCGTGGGGGCGGTGGTCACCGGCATGGCCTGCGTGGCCCTGGGCCGGCTGCTGCTGGGAGGCGCGTGATGAAGACCATCGGCATTCTGGGCGGGATGAGCTGGGAATCGACCCGGACGTACTACCGCCTCATCAACGAAGGGGTGCGGGAGCGCCTGGGCGGGCTCAACTCCGCCCGCATCCTGCTCGACAGCGTCAATTTCGCCGACGTGGAGCCGCTGCTGCGCAGCGGGAGATGGGACGAGCTCGGCGACATCCTGTGCTCCCACGCACTGGGTCTGGAGCGGGCCGGGGCCGACTTCCTGCTCCTGGCCACCAACACCATGCACAAGCTGGCCCCGCGCATCGAGGAGCGCCTCTCGATCCCGCTGCTGCACATCGCCGACGCCGCGGCCGGGGCCGTGACCGCCATGGGCCTGGACACCGTCGGCCTCCTCGGAACCCGGCCGACCATGGACGAGGACTTCTTCACCGCGCGCCTCGCCCGGCACGGCCTCACGGCCATGGTGCCCGACTGCGAGGACAGCAGGTGCGCCGTGCACCGGATCATTTTCGACGAGCTCTGCCAGGGCCGCATCCTCGACGCGTCGCGACGCGCCTACGAGGAGGTCATCGACGGGCTCGTGGGCCGCGGCGCCCAGGCCGTCATCCTCGGCTGCACGGAAATCGCCCTGCTCGTCTCGTCCGGGCCGGTCCCCCTCATCGACACCACAGCCGTGCACGCCCGGGCCGCAGTGGCCCTGGCCCTGGACGGCATCAAGGAGCACTCATGAACTTCCGCTTCACCAACCGCATCCAGAACACCCCGAAATCCTTCATCAGGGAGATCCTGAAGGTCACCCAGGACCCGAGCATCATCTCCTTTGCCGGCGGGCTGCCCAACCCGAACCTCT
>CALMTS010000366.1 GCA_937872685.1 uncultured Desulfomicrobium sp. | reverse complement strand
TTTGCAATGGCTTCAAATTGAGTCGAGAAGCCTTTGTCGCCTCTTTGTAATAATGCTCGGCGTTTCTAAAATCATTCTTTTCCTTAAAAATATCTCCTTTGAGCATCATGCATATCGAACTGTTGGGCTTTTCCCGCAACAGCATCTCAATTTTAGGGGTTGCCTCGCCATACTTCCCCTGCTCAATCAGTTGTTTGATATTCTCGACTTCCTTGAAAAAACTGTTGTTGGGTCTGATGGCAAAAGCAATTTTCTGAATCAGGTTATTGATGGAAATCGGCTTGACGATGATCGAGTCGACCTCATTCTCCGCGATAAAAGAGACATGCTCTTCGGAAACCTCCGGAGTGAGACATATGATCTTCAATTTGTCCCCAAAGCTGTCTTTGAGTTGCTTGAAATCATAAACATTGGATTTTCCATTAATCTTTGACTCAATAAACATCACGACCTGCATATTTGTGTTTAACATGTCGCGACATTTCTTCACGATATCTGCAGACACATGAGCGACTGCAATTGAATCATAATTGAATCCTATGGCGCGCATTGCGCCTCGCACAGTCTTGACGAACATCTCATCATTAGTGACAAGAAAAAAAGAACCACCCTGATTCTTCAGATAGTGCGAAACCATCTGGTCATAGATCATGATTTCATCTTTTTTGATAAGCTTGTGCGACATGATATCCTCTTCGACCTACATATGTAGCGATCATTCATATTTGAATAGTGCATAGCAACCCAACTCCCGCTCAAATATCTTACCGTAGAAACCATATCAAGGCCGCAAGTCAGGGCAATCATACACAACCATCTGATAACAAGACATTTTCCGTCAAAAAAATAAAAGCAGGGAGCGCGGCATTTGTGTGCCGCGCCCCCTGCAAGCGATTCTCATCCAGCCCGGAATCCGGGCTGGCATTCATCGTTCGTCGAAATACAGCTTGTGTTTGATGTTCACGCCCCGCGCGATGAACACCACGGACTCGGCGATGTTCGTGGCCAGGTCGCCGATGCGTTCCAGGCGGCGGATGAGGATGATGGTGTGCACGGATCGCTCGATGGCCGGCGTGTCGTGGATCATGTACTCGATGACCTCGCGCATGTTCTTGTGGTTGAGGACGTCGACCTCGTTGTCCAGGCTGCAGACCTGCAGGGCGGCCTCCACATTGCCGGAGGAGAAGGCCTGGGCCGCATGGCGGAGCATGGCCAGGGCCTTGCTGCCCATTTCCCGCACATTTTCATGGAACGGCAGCGCAGGCCGGGAACTGAGCATGATGGACCGTTCGGCGATGTTGACCGCCTCGTCGGCGATGCGCTCCAGGTCCACGCTGATGCGCATGCACCCGAGAATGAACCGCAGGTCGCCGGCCACGGGCTGTTCCAGGGCCAGAAGCCGCAGGGCCAGCTCGTCGATCTCCACCTCCAGCCGGTTGACCTCCACATCCCCGTCCTGAACCTCTTCGGCCAGGTAGAGGTCCTTGTTCACGTATGCCTTGATGGACTTCTCGACCGCGTCCTCGGTCAGGGAAACCATTTTGAGCACCTTGAGCTTCAACGTTTCTATTTCTTCATGCAAATGCGTATACATAGTTCACTTCCTTTGAAATGTCGTTCACTGTCGTCCCACGCGCCCGCGCATCAGCCAAAGCGCCCGGTGATGTAGTCTTCAGTCTGCTTGTTCTCCGGCCTTGTAAACAGCTTGTCCGTGGGGCCGACCTCGATGAGGCGCCCCATGTAGAAAAAGGCCGTCCGATCGGAGACGCGGGCCGCCTGCTGCATGGAATGCGTGACGATGACGATGGTGAACCGGCTCTTGAGCTCGTGAATGAGTTCCTCGATCTTCTGGGTCGCGATGGGGTCCAGGGCCGACGCCGGCTCGTCCATGAGCAGCACTTCGGGCTCCACCGCCATGGCCCGGGCGATGCACAGGCGCTGCTGCTGGCCGCCCGAAAGGCTCAGGCCCGACTGGTCCAGGCGATCCTTGACCTCGTCCCACAGGGCGGCGAGCTTGAGGCTCTCCTCCACGCGGGCGTCGATGAAATCCCGGTCCCTGACCCCGTTGACGCGCAACCCGTAGGCCACGTTCTCGTAGATGGTCTTGGGGAAGGGGTTGGGCTTCTGGAAGACCATGCCCACCCGGCGCCGCAGCACGACGACGTCATGGTCCGGGTCGTTCAGGTCCTGCCCGTCCATGGTCAGCGAACCTTCGATGCGCGTGCCGGCGATGAGGTCGTTCATGCGGTTGATGCAGCGCAGGAACGTCGACTTGCCGCAACCCGAAGGGCCGATCAGGGCCGTGGCCTGATGCTGGTGCATGTCGAAGGAGATGTCCTGCAGCGCATGGAAGTCCGAATAGTAGAAATTGAGATTTCTGGATGAAATCTTGACCGTCTCTGCCATGATTATTCCTCTGATATCCGCCCCGCCAGGGGCAATGTGATGATGAAGCGGGACCCGGTCCCGGTTTCCGGCACGGGGCTCTGCACCGTGATCCGGCCCCCGTGGTTGACCATGATATGCCTGCAGATGGCCAGCCCGAGCCCGGTGCCGCCGATGGAACTGTTGCGGTCCTTCTCCACCCGGTAAAAGCGCTCGAATATCCTGCCCTGGTCCTCGGCCGGGATGCCCGGTCCGTTGTCGTCGATGAATATGGCCAGGTCCCCGCCGGCAACCTCCGCATGGGCGCGGATCATGGCCCCCCCGTCGGGGACGTACTTGACGGCGTTTTCCAGGACATTGCGGAACACCTGCACCAGCTGTTCGAAATTGGCCCGTACCGCCGGCGTGGACGGGGCAAGGTCGTTGATGAACTCGATGTCCTTGCGCAGGGGATGGCAGCTCTTCCAGGCCGAGTAGAGGGCCGAGGCGGGCTCCACGGAGACCAGGTCGGGCCGCTGCTTGCCGTGCTCCAGGCGGGAAAGCTGCAGGAGCTCGTCCAGCATGGTGTTCATGTGGTTGGCGTTGCGCTGGATGACCTCCAGAAACGAGCGGGTCTGCTCGGGGTCGTAGCTGTCGATGCCCAGCAGCGTCTCGGCATAGCCCTTGATCGAGGTCAGGGGCGTGCGCAGCTCATGGGAGACGTTGGCCACGAAATCGCGGCGGATCTGCTCCACCCGCCTGATTTCGGTGATGTCATGGAACACCATGATGGCGCCGAGTTCGGCGTCGCCCTTGATGGGCACGATGGACACGTCGAAACTCCTGGAACTCTGCAACGCGACCACGACATTGATCTGCGAAAAATCTCCGGCCTTGCGCTTCTCCAGGGCCGCGTCGCAGGCGTCCTGCAGGTCCTGCAGCAGGCAGAGCTCCATGGGCTTGCGCCCGGCGAAGGTGGAGAGCCCCGGAAAAATCTCCTGCGCCGCGTAGTTCCCGCGCAGGATGTGGCCCCGCCCGTCCAGGACGATGAGCCCGGCTTTCATGCCGTTCAGGACGGCCTCGGACTCCATCTTCTGTTTGAGGATGGTCTGCATGTTGGACTCGATGCGTTCCAGCATGTTGTTGAAGGCCTGGACCAGGGGGGTCATCTCGGTACTGGGCGAGAAGCGGATGCGCTTGCCCGGCCCTCCCTGGCCGATGTCGGCGGCGGCCTGCGCGACGCTCGATATGGCCCGCGCGACCTGGCGCGAGGTCAGGGATACCAGCCCGAAGGCCAAGAGCACGCTCGCGGCGTAGATCCAACCCGTGCGCCCGTAGAGGCGGTCCAGCGTCTTGCGCATCTGGCTCTGGGGGCTGGCCACGCGCACGACGCCCGCGGGGAGCTCGCCGTTCCCGGCGAACCGCCGGGCGACATACAGGAGATCCTGATTCAGGGTGTCGCTGTAGCGCAGGGCCATGCCCACGCCGCCGTTCAGCGCCTGCACCACTTCGGGCCGTCCGGCGTGGTTCTCAAGCTGCCCGACGCGTTGCGCCGCCACGCCCGAATCCGACAGCACGGTGCCGTCCAGGGCGATATAGGTGATGCGGATCTCCATTCGCGCCGAAAGGTCGCGCAGGACGTCGCCAAGTTCCGAACGCGCAGGCACGCCGGCCAGCATCCATTCGACAGTCTGCAGGTCGCGCAGGGCGCTTTCCTTGGCCTCCCGCTCGATGGTCTGCCCCAGGTTCTGATGGAGGTGGTACGCAGGCACGCCCAGGGCCAGCAGCAGGATGACCCCGAAGGACAGAAGCAGCCGCAGCCGCAGTGAAATCGTTGTGGTGGTCATGGCAATCCTAATCGGCCTGGTTTTCTCGTTTCATGCGGTACCCGATGCCGCGGACCGTCTCCAGCCAGTCGGCATAGGGGCCGAGCTTCTTGCGCA
>CALMTS010000365.1 GCA_937872685.1 uncultured Desulfomicrobium sp. | reverse complement strand
GATGCCGTGGCTGTAGGCCACCTGGGCCTCGCGCAGGACCGTGCGGGCCACGGTCAGCTCGTTCTGGGCCTGCTCCAGTTCCTCGCCGGCCAGGACCTTGCGGTCGTAGAGGTCCTGCCGGCGCCGGAGCTGGTCCTCGGCCAGGCGCACGTTGGCCCGGGCGCGATCCAGGGCGGCCTGCAGCGCCGAGAGGTCGATGCGGGCGATGTGCTGTTCCGGCCGCACCGTGTCGCCTTCGGTCACGCCGACCCACTCGACCAGCCCCGCGCGCGGGGCGGCCAGGCGGACATCCCGCAGGGCCTCGGTCTCGCCGGGCAGGACCAGGATGTCGCGCATGACCGTGGGGACGATCTCCTCCACCTTGACGTTGACCACGTATTCCGGCCGGGCCGTGGAGTTGCCCCCCTTCCCCCCCTCGGCGGCCGTGGCGGAAGGCGACCCGCAGCCGGCCAGCATCGCCGCCAGAAAGAGGGAAACGATGGACGTCGAGACCGTGAAAAATACCCGTTGCATGGCGTCTGCTCCGAAATGTTGCTGATTCGGCCCAGGGAAAAGCGGGCGGCATGGGCGGCCGCCTCCGGCGCGAGGCCGCAGGTCCGCAAGCCCTTGAGGGCATCCCTGATGGCGATGTAGAAAACAAGGAAACGAGTCAAGGGAAAAGACCGGGAGGATGCACGGCGATCGGCCGCCCCCGGGGAGACCTGGAAATGCCGGAGACTAGCGGTCGGCCATGAAGACCTGGCGGAAATCCTCGACCACGGAGCCCAGATCATGGGGCAGGACGTGCATGGCCCTGTCGAGCACGGCCGCAGGCACCCCTCCGTAATAGGCCTCGGCCATGGCGCCGGCTATGCAGGCCAGGGTGTCGCTGTCGCCGCCGAGGGAGACCGCGTTGCGCACGGCGTCCTCCCAGGAGTCCGACTCCAGGAAGCAGACGATGGCCGGGGGCACGGTGCCCTGGCAGGAGACGTCGAAGGTGTAGTCCGGACGGATCTCCGCCACGGTCGCGTCCAGTTCGTAGCCGAACAGTGCGGTGATGCGGTCGCGCAGCTCATCCCTGTCGTACCCCATGCGGGCCAGAAATACGGTCAGGGCAGTGGCCTGCGCGCCCTTGATCCCTTCGGGGTGGTCATGGGTGACTTCCGCCGTGAGGCGGGCGTGCAGCAGGACCTCGTCCTCGCTGTCGAAGGCCCAGCCCACGGGGCTGACGCGCATGGCCGCCCCGTTCCCCCAGCTCCCGTAGGGCCTGGGTTCGCGCGAATGCAGCCATTCCATGAACGCGCCGCCATAACCCGCGCGGGGATAGCGGTGGCCGAAATCATGCAACGCCTCGGCGTAGCCGCGCCCGGAGAGGATGGCGTCGGCCACGGCGATGGTCAGCACGCTGTCGTCCGTGAACCGGCTCCCCGGCGCGAAGAACGGGAATTCCTTGGTCTTGATTGGCCTGTGCTCGTACACGGACCCGATGATGTCCCCGGCGATGGCCCCTATCATGAGGAAACCTCCTTTGCGGACTGACAGGGACGGACCCTCACGGACCGGACCGCACCGGGGCGTCCACATTGTCCACGACTTCCATATGGTCCATTTCGTCCATCCCGTCCATCGTCCACTCCCCCCGCGACACCAGCCATATTGCACCCGGCACCGTTCTGTGACACCGTCAAGGCATGTCATACAAAACCCTCATTGCCGCGGCCCTGCTGCTGTGCAGCGTCATACGCCAGCCGGCGGCCATGGCCGCCGAGAGCTTCGCGGGAAAGAAGGTCTTTGTCGTGCATAGCTACGACCGCGGCTTTGCCTGGACCGCAGACATCGACGAGGCGCTACAGCGCATTTTGACGCCGCGGCAGGTCCGGATGCGCACCTTCTTTATGGACACGAACCTGCAGCATGACGAAGCCCGCCTGGCCAGCGCCGGCCGGGAGGCTGCAGCCATCATGCTGGAATTCCAGCCCGATGTCGTCATCGTCAGCGACGACAACGCCCAGCAGTATTTCGCCGCACAGTTTGCGGGCAACGCCTCGGCCCCGTCCTTCGTCTTCTGCGGCGTGAACAAGGCCCCTGCCATCTACGGCTACCCCGCCGTCAACGTCACGGGTGTCACCGAGAATCTGGCCTGGGGCAAGGGCCTGGAACTTTTGCGCAGCATCCGTCCGTCCATCCGCAGGGTGCAGGTGCTCCTGGACGCACGCCCGTCGAGCCAGGCGGCCGCGCTGAGCATGCGGGCCGCGACCCCGCCCGACATCGAGGCGGACTGGTCCGTGATCGAAACCTTCGACGAGTGGCGCAGATGTGTCCTGGACGCAGCCGACAGCCATGACGCCCTGGCCATCATGACCTATCACAACCTCACGGATGCCGCGGGCCGCATGGTTCCGGCCGAGGAAATCATGCTCTGGACCAGGAACAACGCCACCCTGCCCAGTCTGGGCTTCTTCGACTACACCGTGGCCGACGGCGCCCTGTGCGGCGTGATCCAGACCGGATTCGAACACGGGAGCCTGGCGGCCGCCATGGCCCTGCGCATCCTGGGCGGCGAGCGCGCCGGCGACATCCCCGTCACCGGCAGTACCCGGGGGCTGCTCATGCTCAACATGGCCACGGCCGATAAACTCGGGATCGAAATCCCCCACCTTCTCCTGCAGGAGGCAGCCGCCATTGTGGAATAAAGCCTTCGCCCTCGTGATCCTTCTGCTCGCAGCCGGACTGACCCCGGCTTGGCCGGCCACGCCCACGCGAATCCCCAACATCCTCGTGCTCCACTCCTACAATCCGGGCCTGAGCTGGACGGACGACATCCACAGCGGCATCCTCGAAACGCTGTCCCAGTCCGGTCAGCCGTGCAGCATCACCACCGAGTACCTGGACGCCAAGCGCTACCCCGGTCCCGAGCTGCTGGCCATGGAGTCCGAACTGATTTCGGCGCACATCCGCAACACGGCCTTCGACGCCGTGATCCTCTCCGACGACGC
>CALMTS010000364.1 GCA_937872685.1 uncultured Desulfomicrobium sp. | reverse complement strand
CGCTCGTAGATGGTCGCCTCGTAGGTCAGGGCCTCGTCGATGAGGGTGCAGAAGATGCAGCGGCCGTGCTTGGCGTGATACTCGCGGCCGCCCCGCACCTCGTCGTGGATGTTGCGCGGGATCATGGGCGTGGCGATGATCTGGCTGTGCGTGTGCGGGATGCTCCCGCCGGCGGCCGGCCCGAAGTTCTTGAAGACCAGCACGGACCTGATGCGCGGGTCGCGTTCGAAGAGCTGGCGCATGCGCTCGCGGTACACGCCAAAAAGCAGGGCCAGGTGTTCATCGCTCATTTCGTGAAGCCGGATGCCGTGCAGATTGTGATCAATGACGACCTCGTGGCGGCCGTAGCCGTCGATGGCCTGCTGCACCCCGAAGGTCAGGACGGGCCTGGGCTCCTCGTCCCCCAGCACGGGGTAGAGGTTCTTGACGATGCGCACCGCCCACGGCCCGCCGCCGGGCGCGGCCATGATTTCCGGCGGCGTGCGGGACTCGTTGCCGGGGCAGAAGGGGCACTCCTCCGCAAAGGGACGGGAGTCGTGCTCCAGGGGCGCCTCCCGGTGCTTGGGTCGCAGGCTGCGGGCCGTGGCGATGAGCACCGACTCCGAGGGCACGATGGGGTTGACGCGGATTTCGCGAATGGGCTCCGGCGTATTCGTTTCCATGGGCTCGTCTCCGGAAGGATGGCTACATGGCCCCGCGCCCCAGGTTCACCCCCGTGGCCTCGGCCGTGCGGATGAGCTGGTGGTCCAGGGGCACCGTGCGGCAGATGCCGGCCAGTTCGGCCAGGGGGACGAGCACGATGTCCGGCGTCTTCAGGGCGACCATGGTCCCGAAATCGCCGCGCGCCGCCGCGTCCACTGCCGCCGCGCCCAGACGCGTGCCGAGCACCCGGTCGAAGGCCGTGGGCGAACCGCCGCGCTGGATGTGGCCCAGGACCGTGGTGCGCACCTCGAGCGGAATGCGCTCGCGGATCTGGTTGGCCAGGTGGAAGCCGATGCCGCCCAGCTGCTCCACGCCCTGCAGGCGCGTGGCCGCCGTGCCCTGGGTGATGCGCTCGCCGCCCTGCTCCCGGGCCCCTTCGGCCACCATGACGATGCTGAAGGGGCTGCCGCCGCGCAGGCGATGGCGGATCTTGGCCACGACGTTGTCGAGGACGTAGGGGATCTCGGGGATGAGGATGATGTGCGCGCCCCCGGCCAGGCCGGCCTCCAGGGCGATCCACCCGGCGTTTCTGCCCATGACTTCCAGAATCATGACCCGGTCATGGCTGCGGCCCGTGCTGTGCAGGCGGTCCATGGCGTCGCAGGCCACCTGCACGGCCGTCTGGAAGCCGAAGGTGTAGTCCGTGCCCTCGAGGTCGTTGTCGATGGTCTTGGGGATGCCGATGACGGGCATGCCCAGCTGCTGGAACTTGTATCCCAGCTCCAGGGTGCCCTCGCCGCCGACCACGAAGAGGCAGTCCAGACCCAGGGAGCGGTAGGTGTCCATGGCCTGGCCCGAAAGGTCGCGCGTCATGATCTCCCCGTTCTCGTCGAACTCGCGGTAGGCGAAGGGGTTGCCCTTGTTGGTCGTGCCGAGGATCGTGCCGCCCAGGGTCAGGATGTCCTTGGTGTTGCGGGTGGTCAGCGGCATGGTGCGGCCAAAGACGAGGCCGTCGAAACCGTCCTCGAGCCCCACCACCTCGGCGCCGTACTGGATGACGGCCGTGCGGGTCACGGCCCGGATGACGGCGTTGAGGCCGGAGCAATCGCCCCCACCCGTCAGGATGCCTACGCGTTTCAAACCCATGCTTCCTCCCGGAACGTGCAATTTGACAATGAACATCCCCTACATCGGCCTCGCCGTTCCCGTCCATCCCCGGATCGGGAGCATACGACGTGGCGTGGGAAGGAGCAGACGTGGGCGGCGGGACCTGCATCATTCCATCCGCACATGATGAACCTTTCTCATGACGAAGCCGTATTGTGGCATTTGTTTCGCCATGATACCGGAAAATTATGACATTTTGCAGGCACTGCCTGACAACGGCGAAGAATCCCATCCCCTCCGGCCCATGAGTGCCCAGGGCTGTCTCTTCCCAAATCAAATGAACCAATGAGCAGGCCTCGGCTCTAAACCCGATTCTGAACTTCCCTGTGGAGCTTGACCCATGACAGAAATCATCATCTACGAAGACCCCGGAGCGGCCAATCCGGTTCAGGTCACGCTGGACGG
>CALMTS010000363.1 GCA_937872685.1 uncultured Desulfomicrobium sp. | reverse complement strand
GTGTTGGCCGCCAGCCCGTCCAGCCAGGCTGCGGCGATCTTCTTGGCCTCGACTTCGCGCAGGAAGTGCATGACCATGACCCTTGGCCCGTCGGCGGCCAGGATCGCCGCGGCGTCCGTGGACGGGGCGGCCAGGTACAGCCCGGCGGCATAGACGTCGAAGAAGGCGAAGGTGCGCATGCCCATGCCGTTCAGGCTCAGGGAGGCGCCGGCCTCGGTGAGGGTGTCGGGGAGGGTGACGTCTCCCAACTGCGCGCCCGTGGCGGGCGAGGACAGGCACAGGACAAGAAGGCAGATGAAGATGGATTTGCGGAACATGAACGCTCCTTCAGATGGTATCATGTTGAAATATTGAAATTGTTGTGTGATGACGCATTTTGTGTTGAGCGTTCGCTTAACACCGCCCGGCTCAAATGAAAAGAGGCGAATCCGCTTCGGATTTTTGGAGAACGCATGCTCGTCGCGATCCTTTCGGACATCCACGGCAACCTCGAAGCCCTCAATGCGGTCTGGGCCGACATGGCGGCCTTCGCCGTGGACGAGATCGTCTGCCTGGGGGACATGATCGGCTACGGGCCCAATCCCGACGAGGTGCTGCAATCCGTCCGCCGGCGGGGCGCCCTTTGCTGCCTTGGCAACCACGAGCTCGGCATCGCCAACCCGGCCGAGCGCTCCTGGTTCAACGAAACGGCCAGGAAGGGCCTGGACCTGACCGCAAGCCTCCTGTCCGCCGGCAGCCTGGCCTACATCGCAGACCTGCCCCGTTTTCTGCTGCTTGAAGGCGCGAGGTTCGTGCACGGTTTTCCGCCGGACAGCGTCACGGACTACCTGTTCCAGGCCAAGGAGCACCGCCTGGCGTGCTGGTTCGCCCGGGGCGAGGCCCTGACCTTCGTCGGGCACACCCACGAGCTGGTGCTGGTGAGCCGGGAAGGGGACGGGATCGAACGCCGGGATCTCGGGCCGGGGACATTTCGCCCCGGCGCAGGCGGCTGTATCGTCAATGCCGGCAGCGTAGGCCAGCCGCGCGACGGCAACAACAACGCCAAATACCTGCTCTGGGACAGCGCGGCCGAAACCGTGGAGGTGCGCTTCGTGCCCTACGACATCGCGACCACCGTGGCCAGAATCCGCGAACGCGGGTTCCCCGAGTACTACGGGTCGAGGCTGTGGTGATGGACATCGGGCGTTACACGGTCCTCGGCCCCCTGGGCCGGGGCGGCATGGGGCGGGTGCTCAAGGTGCGGCACCGGGCGCTGGGCCGCGTCATGGCCCTGAAGCTCCTCGACCCGCCCGACATCCTCGTGGATCTCATGGGGTCCGACGCCGTCCGGGAGGCGTTTTTGCGCGAGGCGAGGCTCATGGCCGGCTGCGACCACCGCAACATCGCTCCGGTCTGGGATCTGGACGAGGACCGGGGACGGCCGTTCATGGTCCTGGAATATCTGTGCATGAACGTCGGGGCGCTCATCGGCGAGGCCGCAGTGGCGGAGGAGGCGACGCGACCCGTGCCGCCGCGCGTGGCCCTGGATTTCGTGCGCCAAGCCCTGGATGGGCTCGGGTATCTGCACGGCAGGGGCGTCGTGCACCTGGACATGAAGCCGGCCAACCTGATGCTGGCCGCCGACGGCACGGTCAGGCTCATCGACCTGGGCCTCTCGCGGCTGCGCGGGGAGCCCTGGGCCCGGCCCCGCGGGCTCAAGGTGGGCTCGCCCTTCTATGCCGCCCCGGAGCAGGAGGCGAAGCCCGAAACGGCCGACGGGCGTGCCGACCTGTTTTCCGTGGGAGTGATCCTGCACCGCTTGCTGACGGGTCTTCTGCCCGAGGGCGGGATTGCCCCGTCGCCCCTGTTTTCCCGGGTCTGGACGGATTTTTTCGAGCGGGCCCTGGCCACCGGCCGGGAGGCGAGGTTCGGGAGCGCCGCGGAAATGCGGGACGCCCTGGATGTCCTGGAGGCGGATCTCCTGGCGCGCGGCGATGCGGGCTGCGTTCTGCATGAGACCGGTTGCTCCGTCATGGGGTCGCTGCGGTCCGAACCCGTACGGACCGGGGTGGGTGGCAGGCCATTCGCCTTTCTGGACGGGTTGTTCCGCCCGAAGGAATTTCATGATGCCGAACTCGAGGAAACCGCGGACGGCTGGCTGGACCGCTGTACCGGGCTGGTCTGGGGGCCCGTCTCGCCCTGGCCCATGACCTGGGACGAAGGCATGGCCTTCGTGGACAGGGATGCCGTCGCCGCGGAAGGGTGGCGGATGCCGACGGTGGAGGAGGCCGTGTCGCTGCTGCGCCCGGAGCTGGAACTGGCGGAGTTCTGCCACCGCCCCTTCGGCGACAGGTACCTGTGGCTGTGGACGGCGGACCGCAGAAGCTATACGTCGGCGTGGTTCGTTGATGTCGGGGGCGGGGCCGTGCTGGCCCAGGACAGGACGTGCAGGTTTCATGTGCGGTTGGTGCGGTCGGTTTAGGCAAGGCGTGAGGAGGGGAGAAGGTTGTGGCGCGGGAAGCGGCTTTGCGGGTCGTGATGCGCGGCGCGTCGAAACTCC